>JAGRFO010000301.1 GCA_020446005.1 Rhodocyclaceae bacterium
TCGAAGACATCCGCACCCCGCGGGGTGCTGGTCAGGCGCATGCTCACTGAGTCGCTTTTTTGCAACCGAAACTCCCGCTGCGGCGGGAGTTTTTCTTTGTGCGTCGCACGCCGGGCAGGGCGCGGCGACAGAATAGGCATCGCGCGCGAGCGCGCGGTGCCGGCGGAGGCCGAATGATGCGTGTGCTGGTGGTGGAAGACGACGTCGAACTGGCCGAGGGCATCAGCCTGTGGCTGCGGGGCGAGGGCGACCGGGTCGAGGTGGTGGGCGATGGCGCGGCGGCCGCCGAACGGCTGGTGCACCAGCGTTTCGACGTGGCGCTGATCGACGTCGGCCTGCCGGGACAGTCCGGCTACGAGTTGGTGCGCGGCATCCGCAGCCGGCGGCAGAACCTGGCGGTGATCCTGATTACCGCGCGCGACGCCCTCTCCGACCGGATCTACGGCCTCGAGCTGGGCGCCGATGACTACCTCGCCAAGCCCTTCGAACTGCCCGAGCTACGCGCGCGGATGCGCGCGGTGCTGCGCCGTGGTGACCATCTGTCGGAAGAAGACCTGCATTTCGGCCCCTTGTGGCTGCAGGTGCACGACTACCAGGCAAGCCTCGACGGGGTGGCGCTGACCCTCACCCCGCGTGAGTGGACCCTGCTGCGGACTCTTGCAGCCGCCGACGGCCGCACCGTCGCCAAGGAACGCCTGCTGGCCGCCGCATCGAGCAACGCGCTGGAAGTGTACATCTCGCGCCTGCGCCCGCGGCTTGCCACCGCCGGGCTGGTGATCCGCAGCATCCGCGGCTTTGGCTACCGGCTTGAACGCCAGCCGCGCGACACCGCCGCGCCGTGAACCAGAGCCTCGTCCGGCGGCTTCAGCGCGCCGCCCTGTTTCCGCTGCTGCTCGCCGTGCTGGGCGGGACGATCGGCTACTGGGTGGCGGCCGGGGTGGTGCGAACGGCCTACGACGAGAGCCTGCGCAACGATGCCGAAGCGCTGGTCGACCGTGTTCGGCTCAATGAGGGGCGGCTGGTGATCGATTTTCCCGATCAGGCCGAAGCCCTGCTGCGCACCGATCAGGTCGACACGCTGTATTTCCGCGTGCGCAGCGACCACGGCGAACTGATCGCCGGCGATGCCGAGCTGCCGCCACCGGAAGCCTTTCCAGTCGGCGCCGGCCCGGTCTATTTTCAGATGCGCTGGGGCGAAACGGATATCCGCGGCGTGCGCCTGCATCGCCAGCGCGGCGGGCAGGGCTTCTATGTGACTGTGGCCGAAACCCTGGGCAAGCGGCAGCGCGCGGTCGAGTTGCTACTGCTCGGCTTTGGGGTAGCGATGGCCGCCATCGTCGCCGCGGCGATCGCCATCGTGCGCCATGCCATCCCCACCGGACTGGCGCCCTTGGCGGCGCTGCAAAAGGCCCTCGCCGAGCGTGATGCCAGCCATCTGCGCCCTATCGACCCCGCCCGCGTGCCGCCGGAGATTCGCGGCGTGGTCGAAGCGCTCAACGCGTTGCTGGTGCGGCTCGACGATAGCGTTGGCGCGCAGCGGCGCTTCCTGCAAAACGCCGCGCACCAGTTGCGCACGCCGCTGGCCAGTGTGCAAGTTCAGCTCGACGTGCTCGACGCGCAGCCCGGCCCCGAGGCGCTGGACCGCGTCCGGCGCGCCACCGGGCGTCTCACCCGGCTCACCAATCAGCTGTTGGTGCTGGCGCGGGCCGAATCGGACGCCGGGCTGCTCGATGACGCCGGCGAGGTCGCGCTGGCGCCCTTGATCGACGATCTGGTCGAGGAGTGGATCAGCCGCGCGGATGCCGCGCAGCTTGATCTGGGCATCCAGCGCGACCCATGTCGCGTGGCCGGCGAACCGACCCTGCTGCGCGAACTGATCGCCAACCTGATGGACAACGCGCTCAAATACACCCCCGCGGGGGGATGCATCTCGCTGCGCTGTGTCTATGCCGACGGCGGGGTGAAGATCGAAGTCGAAGACGATGGGCCAGGCATCCCGCCCGCACTGCGTGAACGCGCTTTCGCCCGCTTCACCCGGCTGCCGGGCAGCCGTGGCAACGGCAGCGGTCTGGGGCTGGCGCTGGTGCTGCAGATCGTGGCATGCCACCGTGGCCGCATCACGCTCGACACGCCTGCATCGGGCCGTGGCCTGTGCGTGGCGGTGTGGCTACCTGATACGCCCTGAACTCTGGACCCCTTAAGATTTCCCTAAGCTTGGCGCTGCATGCTGGCAGTCCCTTCACAAAAGGAGACTGTCATGTCTAAGTCACCCCCCCGACTAGTCAAGGTCTTTGATCCCGTGTTGCGTCTAACGCACTGGTGGATCGTGCTGTCCATCATGTCTCTCGTCACCACCAGTCAGCTCGCCGAGTTGCTGGAACATGGGCCGCGCGAGGTGGTGCTGTGGGAATGGCACATTGTCAGCGGTTACGCGCTGACCGCGGGTCTGGCGATGCGCGTCATATGGGGACTGATCGGGCCGGCGACGGCTCGATGGTCGGATTTATGGCACCCGTCGGCATGGGCTGGTCTGTTGCGGCTGCATTGGCCGGCCGTGCGTCGTGGCCATGATGTTGCTGCGTCGTTGGTGTTCCTCTTGTTTTATGGGCTGGTGGCGGTGATGTTGATCACCGGTTTTGGTCTGTCGGCGACCGAGTTTGCGACCGGTCCCCTGGCCAGCATATTCGACGGCACAGGGCGTTTCGAGTGGCTGTTTGAAGAGCCACACGAGGTGGGTTTTGTCCTGACGCTGGTGTTTATCAGCGTGCACCTGGGTGCTTTGGTGTTTCATCAGCTCAGAGGCGAGCGGGTGGCGCAGGCAATGGTGACGGGCGAACAGTGCCTGGCGAAGGATTCCGGAGCGGGTCATGAATAAGGCGCTTGCGATCGTATCGCTCAGCGTGTGGACACTGTCTGCGACCGCAGCAGAGACCCCGCAGCGGCTGCGCGATGGCTACGCCCGTGCCGCTGGTCTGGCGCCAGCCGAGCTTTCGGTGACAGAGGGAGAGGCAATGTACCGCCGAGACGGTGGGCGCGGACGTCAATGTGCCAGCTGTCACACCGAGAATCCCCGTCGTCAAGGTCGCACCCGTGCTGGCAAGTTGATTGAGCCGCTGGCGCCTTCGGGCAATGCCGCGCGATTCACCGATGCGGCGAAGGTGGAAAAGTGGTTTGGACGCAACTGTTCTGACGTGCTTGGGCGCGCGTGCAGCGCTCAGGAAAAGGCCAACCTGATTGCTTGGCTGATGAGCATCAATTAAGGAGAAGAATCATGACGGATGTGACCAAAGGCGTGCTTGTTGCCAGCGTGGTGTTTGCCGCGTCGGTTGTTTTGTTGCCGTGGCCCGATGCTCGTGCCGACAGCGACCGTCGGGCGTCGCGTTTGGCTGCGCCGACGCATGCGGTGTTTGAGGCGGAATGTGGCGCTTGCCATCTGGCCTATCCGCCTGGCCTGTTGCCGGCGACGTCGTGGACGCGGATCATGGCGGGGCTAGAGCAGCATTTTGGTGAAAGCGCCACGCTTGCGCCTGCGGTGGTTGCGGATATTCGTGCCTATCTGGTGGCGCATGCGGCTGACGTTCAGGGTATGGAATGGCGTCGGGGCGAGGACGCCGACCGGGCCGTCCAGGGTGCGCCGCTGCGAATCACCGAAACGGCCTGGTTTGCGCATGAGCATGACGAAATTACTGCAACGATCTGGCGCCGCCCGGCGATTGGCTC
>JAGRFO010000302.1 GCA_020446005.1 Rhodocyclaceae bacterium
TCGCCGTCACCAGCGGCGAGCCCGCCGGGGTCGGCCCTGAGCTGTGCCTGAGTCTGGTGCGCGAACGCTGGCCGGGGCGCGTGGTGGTGCTGGCCGACGAGGCCCTGCTCGCGGCACGCATGGCCGATCTGGGCGTCGACCTTGAGTTGCACTCCTACGCGCCGGAAGTGACCCCGCCGGCGGGGGCGCTGGAGGTGCTGCACGTGCCGCTCGCGCAGCCTGTCCAGCCCGGCGTGCTCGATCCCGGCAACGCCCGCTCTGTGCTCGAAATGCTGGATCGCGCGATCGACGGCTGCGTGCGCGGCGAATTCGCCGGCATGGTCACCGCGCCGGTGCACAAGGGCGTGATCTGCGATGCCGGCGTGGCGTTCTCCGGACACACCGAGTATCTCGCCGAAGCGACCGCCGCCGGGCGGGTGGTGATGATGCTGGTCGGCGGGGGCATGCGCGTGGCGCTGCTCACCACCCATCTGCCGCTGGCGGCGGTGCCCGGCGCGGTCACCGCCAGCGCGCTGGCCGAAACCCTGCAGATTCTCGATCACGACCTGCGCACCCGTTTCGGGCTGGCGCAACCGCGGATTCTGGTGGCCGGGCTCAATCCCCACGCCGGCGAGGGGGGGCACATGGGGCGGGAGGAGATCGACCTCATCGCCCCGGTGCTGGCGCGGCTGCGCGATGCCGGCATGGACCTGACCGGGCCGCTGCCGGCCGACACCCTGTTCGTGCCGCACACGCTGGCGCAGGGCGACGCGGTGCTGGCGATGTATCACGATCAGGGGCTGCCGGTGCTCAAGCACGCCAGCTTTGGCGGCGGGGTGAATGTGACCCTCGGCCTGCCGATCGTGCGCACTTCGGTCGACCATGGCACCGCGCTGGACCTCGCCGGCACCGGCCGCGCCGATCCGGGCAGCCTGTTCGCGGCGGTACGTCTCGCCTTCGAGATGGCCAGCGCCTAACTCGGCGCATCGACCTTTGCCGGCTGCGCCAGGCACGCGGCAGCGCGGCGCTGCATCAAGGCTTTCTCCTGCCGGTTGGCGCTCAGTTCGGCGGCGCGCAGGAAATCCGACCACGCCTCGGCGAACCGCCCCAGCTTCTCCAGCAAGTCCCCGCGAACGCTGTACAGCAAGGGGTAGCCGGCCAGTTCGCCCCGGCTCGCCAGGCTGTCCACAATCCGCAGTCCGGCGTCGGGCCCGTCGGCCATGGCGATGGCGACCGCGCGGTTGAGTTCGACCACCGGCGAGGGCTGGGCTTGCCGCAAGGCGTCGTACAGGGCGGCGATTTCCTGCCAGTCGGTTTCTTCCCAGCGTGTCGCGCGCGCATGACAGGCGGCGATGGCGGCCTGGATGGCGTAGGGGCCCAGCGCCCGGTCGAGCGCAAAGGCCTGCGCCAGACAGGTGTGGCCGCGGTGAATCAGCAGGCGGTCCCAGCGGGCCCGGTCTTGCGCCTGCAGCAGCACCGGGCTGCCGTCGCGGTCTACCCGGGCGGCCAGCCGGGAGGCCTGGAATTCGAGCAAGGCGGCCAGCCCGAGCACTTCGCCATCGCCGGGCGAGAGGCTCGCCAGGGTGCGCGCCAGGCGTAGTGCCTCATGACACAGCACCGGCCGCAGCCAATGTTCACCGGTGGTGGCGGCGTAACCGGCGTTGAAGATCAGGTAGACCGCCTCGAGCACCGACTGCAGGCGCTCGGCGAGGTGTTCCGGCGGCGGCAACTCGAAGGGGACGCGGGCGGCCTTGAGGGTTCGTTTGGCGCGGGTGATGCGCTGCGCCACCGTGGCCTCCGGCACGAGGTAGGCGCGGGCGATGTCCGCGACGCTCAGCCCGTTGACCAGTCGCAGCGCCAGCGCCACCCGCCCCTCGGGCGAGAGCAGGGGGTGGCAGACGATGAACATCAGGCGCAGAACGTCATCGTCGATGCCCTGTTCGGCGGCGGTTTCGACCGCGTCGGCGGCGGTATGGGCGGGCAGGGTGTCGCCGAGCTGGCGCGCGATCTCGCCAAAGCTGGCGCGTCGCCGCAGGATGTCGAAGGCGCGGTGGCGGGCGGTGAGCATCAGCCAGCCGGCCGGGTTGTCGGGGATGCCCTCGAGCGGCCATTTTTCAAGCGCGCGGACCGAGGCGTCCTGTGCGATCTCCTCGGCGACCGCCAGATCGCGCACGATGTGCATCACCGAGGCGACGATGCGCCCCGACTCCAGCCGCCACAGGGCGTCGAGCCGGGTGCGGCAGATCTCGGCCTTGTCCGCCATCGAGCTTGTCAGCCCGGGCATGCGGCGGGGTCGTCTGGCACCGCGGCTTCGACCAGTTGCGCCAGTTGCACCAGCGATTCCTGCCAGCCGGCGTAGCACAGTTCCGGCGGGATGACGGCGGGCAGGCCGCGCTGCTCGATGCGCAGCTCGGTGCCGTTCAGCACCGCGCGCAGCTGCACGGTCATGCGCACCGTGCCGGTCAGGTTCGGGTCTTCGAAGGCGTCGGTGACCACGATTTTTTCGTTCTCGACCAATTCCAGAAATTCGCCGCCGAAGGTGTGGGTCGTGCCGGTGGCGAAGTTGATGAAGGAGATGCGATAGCGGCCGCCGACCCGGCAATCCCATGCATGGATCTTGCCCAGAAAGCCGAACGGCGGCTCCCAGCGGATTTTGGCCTCCGGCTCGACAAAGGCGCGATACACCCGCGCCGGTGGGGCCTTGAGGATTCTGAGCAGCGAGACGGTATTCGATTGAGTGGGGGTGGTCATTGCGGTATCTCCGCGGAGGATTCGTGGCAGGGCGCGAGCTCCCGCACCTCGACGGTCGCGAACTGGGCGGCCGGACATTGGCGGGCGATCTCGATGGCCTCTTGCCGGCTGCCGACATCGAGCAGGAAAAAGCCGCCGATCATCTCCTTGGTTTCGGTGAATGGTCCGTCGATCAGGGTCGGTTGGCCAGCACGGATGCTGACCCGGACGGCGGACTGATCGTCGCGCAGGGATTCGGCGGCGACCAGCAGCCCGCGCTTGGCGAGGCCCTCGGCAAAAGCGAGCATCGATGCGTAGACGCGCCGTCCCTCTTCGTCGCTGCGCTCGGCGCGCTGGCCGCGCGGTTCGTGGATCAGGAGCAGGTAGGCCATCGTTCAGCCCTCTTGGCCGCAGGGGCCGCTCATGTCGATCTTGGCCGCGGCGGCGACGATCTCCTCGGTGCTCAGCGCGCGCACCTGCATGGCCAGCGACCAGTGATGGCCGAAGGGATCGCTCAGGGTGCCGAAGCGGTCGCCCCAGAAGGTGTTCTCCAGCGGCATGCCGATCTGGCAGCCGGCGTCGATCGCGCGCGCCCAGGCGGCGTCCACATCGTCGACGTACAGATGAATGGCCACCGGCGAGCCGCCCAGCGCCAGCGGGCCACGGCTGCCCCACTCTGGGAAGGCCTCGGCGAGCATCAGCGCCGAGTCGCCAATCCGCAGGCAGGCGTGCAGCAAGCGCCCATCCGGTCCGGGAATGCGCATCACTTCCTGCGCGCCGAAGGCCTTCTGGTAGAACGCGATGGCGGCCGGCGCGTCCTCGACGGTGAGGTAGGGGGTGATGCTGTGCATGCCTTCGGGGATGGGTTGGACGGAATCGTTCATCGGTTTCTCCTGTCAGAGGGGGCGGAGGCAGCGCCGGCCGTGGCGGCAAAAAGCGCTGTTCTGGCCTGTCAACGATCGGGCGCTTCAAAATACGACATGCCTGCGAGAAATGTGTGAACGGGCGGGGGGAAATTCGTTGCGAGAGGGCGGCGCTTATTGGTGGCGTCAACGACAAACCGCTCTCCCTCGAGGGAGAGCGGTTGCGCGCGGGGGCGGATCAGGCGGTTTCGGAGGCGCCGGACCGGGTGCGCCGGATCACCGGCAGGAAGCGGCCGGTGCTGGCGCGATAGGCCAGGTAGCGTTCGCCGAAGGCACGGATCAGGTCGCGTTCTTCATGGGCGACGCCGATCAGGATGTAGGCCGACATGCCCAGCGCGAACATCAGGTGGCCGACCGTCATCGCGGGGGTGAACCAGATGCCGAAGAACACGCCGGTCATGATCGGGTGGCGGATGTAGCGGTACAGCGTGTTGAGCTGGAAGGGGACCGGGGTGTAGGGCACGCCGCGGAAGTGCAGCCACACCTGACGCAGCCCGAACAGATCGAAGTGGTTGATCAGGAAGGTGGCGTAGAACACCAGCGCCCAGCCCGCCAGGCCGATGGCCAGCAGGGCGTGGTGGAGGGGGCCGTCCTCGAAGGTCCAGATCGGCGCCGTCATCGGTGCCCACAGCCCGATCATCAGGAACACCACCACCGCGGTCCCCAGCATGAAGGTGCTGCGCTCGGCGGCGGGCGGCAGGACTCGCGCGAGTTTCTGCTTGAACGAGCGGCGCGCCATCACGCTGTGCTGCACGGCGAAGAGGGTGATCAGGGCCAGGTTGATGGCGATCGCCACGCCGGTGGATGCGTCGCCGGCGGCGTCAATGTTCGACAGCAAGGGGTTCTCGGGCAGAAAATTGAAGACGAAGGCGATCAGCGCGACCAGCGAGGCCGACCCGATCAGGTAGTTGAAGACGCCGTACAGCAGGACCGCGATTCTTTTCATGACTCTCTCCTTGGGTTGGGATCCGCGCCTCATGGCGTGCGCCGATCGTTGGAGACAGCTTAGGGCGGGGCGGGGACGCGCTCTACTACGCCCCATGGAGTGAACCACTACAGAATCTGTAGTATCGAGCTACACATTGATTTGAAAGGCCAAGCGCTTGACCCATCGCCCCAGAAAACGATTCGGCCAGAACTTTCTGGCCGACCCCGACATCATCCGCCAGATCGTCGATGCGATCGCCCCGCTGCCGGGGCAGCACATGGTCGAGATCGGCCCCGGGCTGGGCGCGATGACCGATCCGCTGGTCGCGCGCCTCGGCCATCTGCAGGTGGTCGAGATCGACCGCGACCTGATCGCCCGCCTGCGGACGCGCTACCCCGCCGGGCAGCTGACCATCCACGAAGGCGACGCGCTGGCCTTTGATTTTGCCGCGCTGGGGTCGGACCTGCGCATCGTCGGCAATCTGCCCTACAACATCTCCACCCCGATCCTGTTTCATCTGGCCGGCTTTGCGGCGCAGGTGCGCGACATGACCTTCATGCTGCAAAAGGAGGTGGTGATGCGCATGGTGGCCGCGCCCGGCAGCAGCGACTATGGGCGATTGTCGGTGATGCTGCAGTACCGGTTTCGCATGGGACACCTGTTCGACGTGCCGCCGGAGGCCTTCCGGCCGGCGCCCAAGGTGATGTCGAGCATCGTACGGATGGTGCCGCGTCTGCTCGAATCGCTGGCCGCGCAGGACGAGGCGCTGCTCGCCCAGATCGTCGCCGCGGCCTTTGGTCAGCGCCGCAAAACGCTGCGCAACACCCTGCGCGAGTTCATCGACGAGACCGCCCTGAGCGCGCTCGGCATCGACCCCGGTCTGCGCGCCGAGCGTCTGTCGGTGGGGGACTACGTGGCCATTGCCAATCACTGCGCCACCGTGGCGCGGGCATGAAAAAAGCCGGGCGAACCCGGCCTGGGGTTGGGGCTGGGGTGATGCGTCAGGCTTTGTCGATCGGGCAGGTGTTCATGCCCAGCAGGGTGTAGGCCGGGCACCAGCCCATCAGTCCGGTGGCAATCGGGACGATGCCGATCCACGCCCACACCGGGCCGCCCATCAGCGCCCAGGCGACCAGCGCCACCCCCGCGACGATGCGCAGGATTTTGTCGATACCACCCACGTTGGATTTCATGTCTGCTCCTTGAATGAAGAAATCGTGAAAGTGGTGGCATTACACCAGCCGGGCCGGCGGGGCGTCTGTAACCTTGGTTACACAGCGCACAGGCTGAAAATCAACAATAAAGCCTGTCGATTCCCTGCCGCTAAAGGGGGGCAGGTTGCGATTTTTGACAGTTGCTCCGTTCACTTACGGGAAGAGTCCGATGCGCCGATTCTCCGATACCCCGATCTGGCTGCGCCTCACCGCGGTCATCTGGCTGATGCTGGTGATTGCCTTTGGCAGCATGATCTACTGGGAAACCCAGGTTAACCGCGATACCGCCATCTCGCAGGCCAAGGTGTTCGCGATGAGCGTCAACGACATGACCATGGCCGGCCTGACCGGCATGATGATCACCGGCACGGTCGGACAGCGCGAGGTGTTCCTCGACCAGATCAAGGAACTGCCGTCCGTCCAGGGTCTGCGGGTGATTCGTGGCGACGCCGTCTCGCAGCAGTTCGGGCCGGGCAGCGGCGGCGAGGAGGCCAAGCTGGACGATGTCGAGCGCGCGGCGATGGCCTCCGGCAAGAAACATATCGAAATCGAGGAAAACGGCGACGGCAAATTTCTGCGGGTGGTGGTGCCCGCGCTGGCATCGCCCGATTACCTCGGTAAAAACTGCATGACCTGCCATGTGGTGCCCGAGGGCACCCCGCTGGGCGCGGTGAGCATGCAGATCAGCCTCAACGAGGTCGAGGAGGCGGTGACCACCTTCCGCAATGAGAGCGCGCTCTTCGCCTTGCTCGTCACGGTGCCGCTGATCGGCGCCATCTTCCTGTTCATCCGCCGCTTCGTCACCGTCCCGCTGGACCACATGACGCACAACCTCAAGGAGCTGGCGCAGGGCGAAGGCGATCTCACCCGCCGCCTGACGGTGGAGAGCCGCGACGATATCGGGCGCGCTGCCGAGAGCTTCAACAAGATGCTCGAAACGGTGGGCGATCTGGTGCGCCAGGTCAGCGCTTCGGCCGGCAGCGTGGTTCGGGTGGACGACAAGGCCTCGGGCAGCGCGCGGCGGGTGGCCGAAGGCTCCCATCTGCAGAACGTCCAGTCCGTCGCTGCGGCCGAGGCTGTGGAAGGGCTGATGAGCAATATTTCCGATATCGCGACCAGCACCCGGGGCGTGCGCGAGCGCTCGCACGAATCGCTGGAACGCTCGGATGAAGGGCAAAAGAGCCTCAAGGTGCTGATTGGCGAGGTCAGCCATGTCGAGCAGGCGGTCGGCCAGATGGTCGATACCGTCAATGCCTTCGTGACCTCGACGGCCTCGATCGCCACCATGACCCAGGAAGTCCGGGAGATCGCCGAGCAGACCAACCTGCTGGCGCTCAACGCCGCCATCGAGGCGGCGCGGGCCGGCGAACAGGGTCGCGGTTTTGCGGTGGTGGCCGACGAAGTGCGCAAGCTGGCGGAAAAGTCAGCCCGCTCGGCGGGTGAGATCGACGAGATCACCGCCACCTTGTCCACCCAGTCCGGCGAGGTGAAGGCCGCCCTCAAGAGTGGTCTGGAACACATCGACAGCAGCCGCGTGGCGGCCAACGAGGTGTCCGATGTGCTGCGCGCCGCCAATGCCTCGGTGGTGGAGGTGCACAGCGGCCTCGACCAGATCGCCGAGGCGACCGAGGCGCAGCGGGAGTCGAGCCAGCGCGTCACCGAGAGCATCGAGACGATCGCGGCGATGGCCAAGAGCAACGACTCGGCGATGTCCGAGACAGTGGCCTCGGTGGCCGAAATGGCCTCCCAGGCCAAGGGCCTGCAAAGCGCGGTGCAACGCTTCAAGGTCTGACCCCGGCCGGCGGCCGCCGCGGATGACAGCGGTGGCCGCGCTCTTGTAGAGTGGGGGCCGGTTTCCGTTGTGCGGATGTCATGGATCGGATCTTCATCAGCTATCGGCGTGACGACAGCGCCGGCCACGCCGGCCGGCTGGAAGAGGCGCTGGAACGCCACTTCGGCCCCGCCAGCGTGTTTCGCGACGTCGAGGATCTCACCCCCGGTCGCCCCTTCGGCGAAGCCCTGCAGCAGCGCCTGAACAGCGCCGAGGTGGTGCTGGTGCTGATCGGCCCGCGCTGGCTCGCTGCCCGTCAGGACGGCGCGGCGCGGCTGTGGCAGGACGACGATTACGTGCGCAAGGAAGTCGTGCTCGCCCTCGGGCGGGGCATTCCGGTCATCCCGGTGCTGATCGACGCCACCCCGATGCCCGCCGCCGACGCCTTGCCGGAAGTCCTCCGTTCCCTTGCCGAGCGCCACGCGGTGCGCCTTTCCGACGCGGGCTGGAGCGACGATGTGCAGCGCCTCATTGCCGCCCTCGACGCCTTGCTGCCGGCTCGCGCCACTGTCGCCGCCCCGCGTCGTCGCTTCGGCGCGCTGCTCGCCGGCGCGGCCGTGGTGCTGGCGTCGGGCGGAGGTGTGGCGTGGTGGTCGGCGGGCGAGGACTTCCCTGCCGGTGCGTGGCACGCCGAAGTGCGCTATCCGTGGGGCGACAGCTACGACGAGCGCTTTACCTTCGAACGCATTGCCGATGGCACGGTCAGCGGCAGCGCCGGCTTTCTGGGTTACCCGCGCGCGCTGGTCGACGGGCGCTGGAAGGACGGGGTGCTGCGCTTTTCCACCCGCAGTGAAAGTTCCATGGGCAGCGAGACCCGCACCACCATCCACCGTTACCTGATCACCCGCGAGGGCGAAGGGTTGCGCGTGCGTTACAGCCGCGAAGGCGGTTTCGGCAGCGAACCGCCGATGGAATTCACGTTGCGCCGGGTGGCCGGCTAACCACCCGCCACCCGGCGCAACCCCGCCGGGTCGATCAGTTCCACCTGCTCGCGACCGAGTTTGACCAGGCCCTGCGCCGCGAATCCCTTGAGCAGACGGCTGACCATCTCGCGCACGCTGCCCAGCTCGTCGGCCAGTTGCTGGTGGGTGGTGTGCAGCACCCGCCCCTTGCCCAGCAGCAGCGCGGCGAGGCGCTGGTCGAGCTTGTGGAAGGCGACCTCCTCGATGAGCTGCATCAGGTCGGCGATGCGATCGGCGAAGAGGTGAAACACGAAGCCGCGAAAAGCCGGCTCGCCGAGCAGCTCCTCAAACACCGCCTTGGGCAGCACCACCATTTCGGTGTCGCTCTCGGCG
>JAGRFO010000046.1:0-475 GCA_020446005.1 Rhodocyclaceae bacterium
AGCACCGGGTCACCGCCGCCGGCGGCGTTGAAGAAGGCGGTGCCGAAGTGGCGATCGGTGAGGATCATGGTCACCGCGCCGGCCAGCACCGGCATCACCGCGATCAGCAGATAGGCGGTGATCAGCCAGGTCCAGCAGAACAGCGGCATCTTCATCAACGTCATGCCCGGCGCGCGCATGTTGAGGATGGTCACCACGATGTTGATCGCACCCATGATCGAGCTGATCCCCATGATGTGGACCGCGAAGATGGTCAGGTCCATGCCCATGCCCATCTGCACCGACAGCGGCGCGTAGAGCGTCCAGCCCGCCGCGGTGGCCCCGCCCGGCACGAAGAAGGAGCCGATCAGCAGCACCGCCGCCACCGGCAGCAGCCAGAAGCTCCAGTTGTTCATGCGCGCGAAGGCCATGTCGGAGGCACCCACCATCAGCGGCAGCATCCAGTTGGCGAAGCCCACGAAGGCCGGCATGATGG
>JAGRFO010000046.1:508-11627 GCA_020446005.1 Rhodocyclaceae bacterium
TGGTGAGCTGGTTGAAGAATTCGGGTTGCACCACCTGCAGGCCGGGCTGGAACAGCTCGGCACGGATCGTCAGCGCCATCACGCCCCCGGAGAGGAACATGATGAAGCTGAAAATCAGGTACATCGTGCCGATGTCCTTGTGGTTGGTGGTGGTGATCCAGCGCATCAGGCCGGTCGGGCCGTGATGGTGGTGATCGTCGTGGAGTTGGTCCGGGGTGACAGCCGACATGCGCTCTCTCCTGCCTGGGTTCAGTTACGCGCGGCCGCGATTTCGGCCGGCTGGATGGCGTCGCCGGTGCTGTTGCTCCAGGCGTTACGGGTGTAGGTGATGACGGCGGCCAGATCGGCATCGCCCAGTTGCGCGCCGAAGGCTGCCATGGCGGTGCCCGCGCGGCCGTTCATCACGACATCGATCTGCGCGGCGGCCGGGCCTTGCACCACGGCCGAACCGTCCAGCGGCGGGAAGGCCGGCGGCATGCCCTGGCCGGAGGCCTGGTGACAGGCGGCGCAGTTGGCTGCGAATACCTCTTCGCCCTTGGCGACCAGTTCTTCCATGGACCACTCGCGCTGGGCATCGTCAGCCGCCGCGGCCGTCGACGCCTGCTGCGCGCTCACCCACTCGGTGTATTTTTCGGCCGACACCACGTGCACCTCGATCGGCATGAAACCGTGGTCCTTGCCGCACAGCTCGGCGCAGTTGCCGCGATAGACGCCCTCTTTCTCAGCACGGAACCAGGTGTCGCGGATGAAGCCGGGAATCGCGTCCTGCTTGACCCCGAAGGCCGGCACCCACCAGGCGTGGATCACGTCATTGGCGGTGGTCAGGATGCGGATTTTCTTGCCCACCGGCACCACCACCGGGTTATCCACCTCCAGCAGGTAGTGCTCGCCCTTGGCCGAAGTGCCTTGAATCTGTTCTTGGGGGGTGGACATGTTGGAGACGAAGCGGATGCCCTCGCCCTCGCCCTTGATGTAGTCGTAGCCCCACTTCCACTGATAGCCGGTGGCCTTGATGGTGATATCGGGGTTGGACGTATCCTTCATCGCGATCACCGTCTTGGTGGCCGGATAGGCCATGCCGAGCAGGATCAACACCGGAATCACGGTCCACAGAATCTCCACCGTGGTGTTCTCGTGAAAGTGCGCCGCGACCGCGCCCTTCGATTTGCGATGGTGGAACACCGACCAGAACATGACGCCGAACACCACGATGAAAATCGCCAGGCAAATGAACATCATCAAGGTGTGCATGTCGTAGATCTGCGAGGCGATCTGCGTCGCCGGCGTCTGCAGATTCACACTGGACTCCCCCGCCAGCGCCGATGCGGCATACAACACCGGCTGCGCGGCTGCCGCAGTCATTACTACTCTTCGAGCAACGAAGCTCATGGGCATTCCCCATTCAAGTCTGTGAGAGGCACAAACGCACGAAACCAGCGAACCTACGCTCTGGGCCTAGTTTTTTCTCCAGGGGGCGTGGGCAATCCGGTTCCGGCGCCGGGCCGGTCGCGATCTCCCTGTTCCGGAACTCCGCCATGCTTGTTATGTACGCGGTCGGAACGTCTGCGGCATAGTGCCACAGCCGTTTTATCGGTCGCAAGAAGATTTTGACTTATGTCAACGTGTTGCGCCGCAGCACTTGACTGCCGACACCGCGCGACGCCTGCCCTCAGACGGCGCGCGGCACCGATGCGCTCATGCGCCGCCGCAGGGCGCGGATGACAAACCCAAGCGCCGGCAAGTGTTCATACACGCCACGGGCGGCATCCCAGAAATCGCGATGGCACGACACCCGCCCGTCTGACCCCCAGTGCAAGTGGCTGGCGCCCTCGATCGCAATGCTGCGCTGCCCGATCCGGCAGTGCAGCGTCCACACCAGTACCGCTTGCTCCGACGCGACGAAACGCTCCGTGACCACAAAACGCGGCGCGCCGAGATGCTCGAACATGTGACGAAAAATCGCCGCAATCGCCTCCACCCCGACCACATCGTTGAACGGATCGACAAAACGCGCATCGGGCGCATAGAACTCGCCAAAACGGCCGATGTCCTCCGGCTGCAGGCGCTCGTAGAACGCAACCAGCGCATCGATGTTCATGACTTGGCCCCGCCGGTCAGCCGCCGCAGCAGCGGAAAATACAGCCCGTAGGGCAGCAGCCGCAGGCATTTGAGCACGCGCGAGAAGCGTGCTGGAAAGTGCATTTCAAAGTCCCCGCGGGCAAACCCGGCCACAATCGCCTGCGCCGCCGCGGCCGGATCGATCAGCGCCGGCATGGCGAAATCGTTGGCCGCGGTGAGCCGGGTGGACACGAAGCCGGGGTTGATCAAATGGACCGCCACCCCGCGCGGGCGCGCTTCCAGAAACAGGCTCTCGGCGAAGTTGATCAGCCCGGCCTTGGTCGCGCCGTACACGCTCGCCCGCGGCAGCCCGGAGTAACCCGCCACGCTGGACACCACCGCCACATGACCGCGACCGCGTTGCACCATCGCCGGCAGCACGACCGCCACACTGGCCATCACGCCGGACAGGTTGACCTCGATGGTGGCGCGCAGGTCGGCCTCCGCCATGGCCACTGCGGCGTTGGCCTGGTAGGTCCCCGCCAGCACGATCACCACGTCGCACGCCCCCCAGTCCGCGCACAACTGCGCCCAGCATTGCGCCGCCGCGCCCGGCTGGGTCACGTCGAGCGGCAAGACGCGGGCCTCCCGGCAACGGTCCGCCACTTGCTGCAGGACGTCGCCACGCCGGGCGCTGAGCGCCAGCATCGCGCCCCGCTCGGCCAACGCCACCGCCAGAGCCTCGCCGATGCCGCTCGACGCCCCGATCAGCCACACCCGCAGACCGCGCCAGTCGGTGATGGGCGGATTGAGGCTCATTGCTCGCCACCCTGCCGGGTGAAACTCAACGTCACCTCCCCGAGCCGGATACCGAACTTGCTCATCACCGAGCGGTTGAGCATCACCTTGTCGTCGATGAGGTACATCCAGTCGTCGAAATCGACCTTGTACACCGTCCCGTCCACCGGCAAGGCCAGCACATAGCGCCAGCGCAGGGCATTGCCGCGGGCTTCGCCGCGCGCTTCGCCGACCACGTCGTCCGCGGTGCCCACATAGCGCCCGTCGCCCAGCGCGCGAATGGTCCACACCCGCCGCTGAGTCTCGCCATCGGCATAGGTGAAGTGCTCGTCGAGCGTGCCGACGCCATTTGTCCAGGCGGCGTCGATGCGCACATGGAAGCGGCGCACCACCTCACCGTCGCGCTTCTGGAACATCCCCCAGGCATCGAGCCGGCCATCGAAGTATTCCTCCAGCACCAGCACAGGCCTCTCCTGCGCGTAGTGCTGAACGTCCGAGCCGGCGCACCCCCCCAGTCCGATTGCGCCAAGCAGCGCACACAGCCATCGTTTCATCGCATCGCTCCCAGGTCGTTCCGCCAGTGCCAGAGCAGCCCCATGGCCAGCCCCTTGAGCAAAACCGGCAGGCCGGCATAGACAATGGCCAACGCACGCAAGGCGTCCGGCTCGGTTGCACCGGGCGCGTAGCCGAGCACCGCGAGCATCGGCAGCGCCACGCCGGCCGCGAGCGCGAGGTTGACCTTGGTGACGAAGTTCCACCACCCGAAACAGGCACCGCTGCCCGCCGCGCGCTCAGCGAGTTGATCAGCGAGGATCGCCGGCGGCAGGGCCAGATCGGCCCCAAGCGCCGCGCCCGAGGCCAGGCAGATCAGCGCAAACGCCCACTCATCGCCCGCGCCCAGTCCGGCCGCCCAGGCGAACGCGAGCATGCTCACCCCCATGCCGGCCAGCCAGGCGCGCACCTTGCCCCAGCGCTGGGACAGCGCCACCCAGAGCGGCAGGCTCAGCGCACCCGCCACGAAGTAGGCCGCGAGAAAGAGCCCCGAGCGATTCCCCGCGCCAATCACGTCATCCACAAAGAACAACACCGTGGTGGCCGGAATCGCCGCCGCGATGCCGCCGACGGTGAACACCGCGAGCAGCCGCCGGAAGGCGCGCCAGCGCAGCACCGCCCAAATCCACCGGAGCGACGCTTCACCGCCCGCCACCGCGTCCCGCCCGACCGCGCCCAGCGTGACCAGCGCCGTTAACGCGAGCAGTGGCAGGAACACCAGCGACAGGCTGGCGAGCCCTTCGCCCCAGTCGGCAGACAGCACCGCCGGCAGACTCGCCGCCAGAATCACCCCGACCAGCCCGAAGCCCTCGCGGGCGGCCACCACCCGGGTGCGATCGAGCGCGGTGGGCGCCATGCCCGCCCCCCAGGCCTGGTAGTTGATGTTGGCCACCGAGTAGCCGGCGTAAGCGACCGTCAGCGCCATCAGCAGCCAGGCGGCACCGGCATCGGGAGGCGGGCGCAGCAAGGCCAGCACGCCGAGCGCCAGCGGCAGCAGCGCCCAGCCGATAAGCACGCGACGGCCGCGCGCGCGGTCGCTGAACTGGCCGATCAGCGGATCGGCCACCGCGTCGATGACCCGCGCGCCCAGCAGCACGCCACCGACAAGCGCCAGCGGCAGGCCCAGCGTGTCGGCGTAGAGCTTGGGCACATGCACATAGATCGGCAGCGCGGCGAAGGCCAGCGGCAGGCCCAGCGCGCCGTAAGCCAGCACCGTCCGGCGCGGGAGCGCTGGCGCAGTCACGGTTGCGAGGCGCCGAGCAAGCGATCCCGCAGCGCCGGCTCGCGGGTGCGCGGGTCGAGCCAGATGCTGAAGAAGGCGTCGCCGAAGTCCGCGTCGCTGACCGTGCCGATCGTCGATTCGCGGTGGAAAAAGCGCATCGCCCCGGCGGGACGCGCCACCGCCACCAGCACCTCGCCGGCCTGCACGTCGGGAAAGATCGCGCGCATCGCGCCGCGCCAGCGCTCGGGTTTGGGTACCCCGAGGCGCTGCATTTCATCGACCGACACATCCACCAGCGCGCTGGCCGGAATATCGCGCGCATAGCGGATGGCGAGCGCCTGCGCATCGCCGGCGCGCCACAGGGTGGCGTCATAGACGCGGAACACGAACCAGTTCAGGCTGCCGCTGCCAACCGCCTCCCACGCGGCGCTGCGCGCCACCACTGCCGGCAGCGCGACCTCGGCCCGCACGGCAATGAGGAACGCGCTCAGACACAGCCCGAGCAGGAGTCGCGCGGCCCGCATCATGCCGCCGCATGCCGCAGGGTGAAGTGATGCACGTTGAGGTCCCCGGCATTGAAACCGGCTTCGCAGTAGGCCAGATAGAACTGCCACATCCGCACGAAGCGCTCATCGAAGCCGATCGCCCGCACCCCCGCGTGCTGGGCGTTGAAAGCGCGCATCCAGCGCTGCAGGGTGCGGGCGTAGTGCTCGCCGAAGTCGTCCTGCTGTCGCGTCGCCAGCCCCGCGGCGCGCGCGCCCTCGCGAATACGATTCGGGGTGGGCAGCATGCCGCCGGGAAAGATGTAACGCTGGATGAAATCGGTCCCCCGCCGGTAGCGCGCGAACAAGGCCTCATCGATGGTGATCGCCTGAATCACTGCCGTGCCGCCGGGCGCCAGCGTGCGCGCGAGCTGTTTGTAATAGGTCGGCCAGAAGGCCTCGCCGACGGCCTCGATCATCTCGATCGAGACCACATGGTCGAACCGGCCTCGCACGTCGCGGTAATCGCGCAGCACGAAATCGGCCTGCGCCGCCCAGCCGCCGGCCCGGGCGCGCGCTTGCGCCAGCGCCTGCTGGCGGGCCGACAGGGTCAGCCCGAGCACGCGGCAGCCATACTCGCGCGCCGCCATCTCGGCGAAGCCGCCCCAGCCACAGCCAATCTCCAGAATCGACTGCCCCGGCCGGGGGTCGATGGCCGCCAGAATGCGGCGATATTTGTTGGCCTGCGCGTCTTCCAGCGGCTGCTCGGGGTGCTCGAACCAGGCCGAGGAGTAGGTCATCGACGGGTCCAGCCACAGGCGGTAGAAATCGTTGCCCAGATCGTAGTGCGCGGCGATGTTCTGGCGCGAACCGCGGCGGGTGTTGGCGCGCGCCAAATGCCACAACCGGTGGGCGAACAGGCTCAGGGCGCCGCCATGCACCGCGCGCCCCAGTTGCGTGCGGTTGCGCGCCAGCAAGGTCAGCAGCGCGGACGGATCGTCGCACGACCACTGCCCGTCCATCCAGCTCTCGCCCAGGCCGATGTCGCCGCTGGCGATCAACCGGTCGAACATCGCCAGATCGTTCACCGTCCAGTGCGCCACCAGCGGACCATCGCCGAGGCGCACCGACGCCTCGCCGGGCAGACGCAGCGTCAGCGATCCGCCCTGCAGCCCTTCGAGCAGCGACAGCACCGCGCGCACGCGCCGCGGCAAGACGCTGGCGCGACGGCCGAAGCCGAGCTTGATGGAATGTTGGTTGGCGTTCATGAGCTGCTCCTTGTGAGCGGTGCATCGGGTTTGCGGAAGAACGGCACGCGCTTGCGCCACAGACGCAGCGCCTGCCAGTGAATGCGGCCCATGACCAGAAAGCTCATGAGCGGAAAACGCAGCAGCCAGCGCCCCATCGCCGCGCCATCGAGGGCCTGCAGGCGGCCGCTCAGCGCGGTCGACAACACCCGCCGGCCGCCTTCGAAATAATCCAGCGCGACCCGGCTGTGCCCGTCGCTCACATCGAAGGCGAAGCGGTACTCGCCCGCCACCGGAAAGAAGGGCGAGACGTGGAAACGCTTGCGCACCGTGAGCCGGTCGCCGGGGACGATGGGGCGGCGGTCGGGGTGCGCCACCACGTAGGCGTGACGCTCGCCGAAGGTGTTGTTGACTTCGGCCACGACGACGCGCAGCGCGCCGCTCCGGTCGTGGCAGAACCAGAAACTCACCGGATTGAAGACGTAGCCCAGAATGCGCGGAAAGGTCTGCAGCATCACCGGGCCATCGGCCGCGCCGGCCAGCCCGTGCTCGGCCAGCAGCACGTGCAGCCAGCGCGCCGGATCGCTGCCGTCGCGCGCGCCGTGGTCCGCCGCGCGCAGGCTGAAGAGGTTAAAGCGGTCGATGCCCAGCAGCGGCACCCGCAGACCGGCCAGCGCCGCCAACGGCACGCGCAGGAAAGCGATCGGATAGGCAAAACGGTGCTCGACCGGGGCATGGCGCACATGCACCACCGTGCCGAAGCCCACCGTCGGCGCGAATGCACCGCCGCTCATGCGTCCGCCTCGGCGGGCACCGCATCGGCCCAGGGAATCGGCGCGCCGAGCTGGCGGGCGACACTCATCGCCGAACGCAGGCCGTCTTCATGGAAACCGTAGCCCTGCCAGGCGCCGGCAAACCAGGTGCGCTGCGCGCCCTGAATCGCCGGCAGCCAGCCCTGCGCCTCGACCGCCAGCGTGTCAAACACGGGATGAGCGTACTCGACACGCTCGATCACGTGCGCGTCGCGCGGCGCTTCGAAGGGATTGAGCGACACCACCACCGGGGTCTTGAAGGGCAGCGGCTGGAGGCGGTTGATGAGGTAGGACACCGACACCGGCGCCTCGCCCGGCGCGCCCGTGCCGGCGCTGTAATTCCACGCCGACCACAGCGACCGACGGCGCGGCAGCAGGCGCGGATCGGTGTGCACGTAGGCCACGTTGGGCTGGTAATGGACCGCCCCGAGAATCACCGACTCGGCGCGGCCGGCGTCCTCCCCGAGCAAGGCCAGCGCCTGATCGCTGTGACAGGCCAGCACCACCCCGTCAAAGGTCTCCACGCCCGTCGCCGTGTGAATGCGCACCCCGTCCGCCGAGCGCGTGACGCGCCCAACCGGCGTCGCCACCCGCACATCGCCGAGATCCGCCACCATACGCTCGACGTAGCGCCGCCCCCCGCCGGCCACGGTGAGCCACTGCGGGCGGTCCTGAAGTTGCAGCAGCCCGTGGTTGAGACAGAAGCGGCCGAATGCCTTGACCGGGTAGGCGAGCATGGTGCGCGTCGGGCACGACCAGATCGCCGCCGCCATGGGCAGCAGGTACCAGTCGCGAAAGGCCTCGCCGTAACCATGGGCGGTGAGATATTCGCCCAGCGAGGCTTCCTCCGCGACATCGCCGGCCAACATCGCGGTGATCTCGCGGTTAAAGCGCAGCATGTCCACCACCATGCGCCAGAACGCCGGCCGCAAGGCGTTGCGCGGCTGCCCGAACAAGGTCGCCAGCGAGGTGCCGGACCACTCGATGTCGGGGTCGCGCAGGCTCACCGAGAAGCTCATCTCGGAGGCCACCGAATCCACCCCGAGGCGCTCGAACAACGCACACAGATTGGGATAGGTGCGGCGGTTGAACACCAGAAAGCCGGTGTCCACCGGCGCGCACTGGCCATCGAGCTCGACGTCGATGGTGCGGGTGTGTCCACCCACGGACGCCCCCGCCTCGAAAAGGGTGACGCGGTGGGTGTCGCGCAACAGCCAGGCGCTGGCCAGGCCGGCAATCCCGCCGCCCACCACGGCGATCCGCTGCCCGCGGGCGGGTTGGAAACGGTGGTGTTCGGTCATATCCATCAGCGCTCTCCAGGGTCACAAATCGGGCGCATTACCAGCCGCGATGAAGAAAAATCAGGGGGATCATCCGGCGCGTATCTCGGCTGGATTTGTCCAAGACAGAATCAGGGGCGCCCAGGACGGCCTGACCCGGTGCCGCCGTCACCTCCCGGGCATCCACCGGATAAGCCGAGAATCCAAGGAGGACAAGGGCTGCAAGAACCCCGCCAAATACACTCGAGCGGCTTTTATTCATCATTTTCGTCCTAGACAAACGCAGAACACGCTCCTACCATAGACACAAGTCCACCCGTCGTCAATAGTTTGTCCAAGACAAAATGAAGATTTCTGCCATCCCCATCGCTGCGGTCGAACGCGACACCGGCATTCCCAAAGACACCTTGCGCGTCTGGGAGCGGCGATATCGTTTTCCGCGACCGGAACGCGACAGCAAAGGCGAGCGGGTCTACCCCGCCGATCAGGTCGAACAACTGCGCTTGCTCCGTCGCCTGCTCGACCAGGGCCACCGGCCGGGCAGCATCGTCGGCGCAGCGCAAGCCACGCTGCTTGCGCTGCTGGAGGCCGCCCAGCCCGACACCCCCCCGGCCCCGGCCGCCCCCCACGTCGCCCCCATGCTGGGACTGATCCGCCAGCACCGCAGCGCCGAGCTGTATGCGACCCTGCATCAGCTGCTGACCAAATCGGGGCTGCAGCACTTCGTCAGCACGGTGGTCGCGCCGCTCAACGAAGCGATTGGCGATGCCTGGCTGCGCGGCCAGATCAGCGTCGCCGAGGAGCATCTGTACACCGAGCAAGTGCAAAACCTGCTGCGCAGCACGATCAGCGCCCTCTCGGCCAGCGCCCAGCCCCCGCGCGTGCTGATGACCACGGTCCCCGGCGAGGAGCACGTCCTGGGCCTGCTGATGGCCGAGGCGATGCTGGCGCCGGAAGGCGTTCAATGCACTTCGCTGGGGGTGCAGACCCCGCTCGCCGACATCGCCAGCAGCGCCCGGGCGGGCGCTTTCGACATCGTCGCGGTGTCATTCAGCGCGGCCTTTGCCGCGCGTCCGGCGGTGGCCGCGCTGGAGCAGCTGCGCGCCCTGCTCGACCCCCGGATCGCGCTGTGGGCCGGGGGCGCGGCCTTGCGCCACAAACGCAAGGCGGCGGATGGCGTGATCGTCCTGACCAGCCTCACCGACATTGCCCCGGCGCTGGCCGCCTGGCGCGCCGGACCGCCCTGAGACGCGGGCCGACGCCGGCTGCGCTATGCTGCCGGTTTTGCGACCGGACACGACCATGGCCGTCTTGCCGCCCGACTTCGAACACAAGATCAGCCAGCCCGAGGCGCTCGCCGGGCGCCTTGCCGCGCTCCCCCGGCCGCTGGTGTTTACCAACGGCTGTTTCGACATCCTCCACCGCGGCCACGCCACCTGCCTGGCGCGCGCGCGCGCGCTGGGCGCATCGCTGATCGTCGCGCTCAACACCGACGCCTCGGTGCGCCGACTGGGCAAGGGCGCGGACCGGCCGATCAACCCGCTGGCAGACCGGCTGGCGGTGATCGCAGCGCTGGGCTGCGTGGATGCGGTGACCTGGTTCGATCAGGACACCCCGCTGCAAACCATCGAGTTGTGCCGTCCGGAAGTGCTGGTCAAGGGCGGCGACTGGGCGGTGGCGCAGATTGTCGGAGCGGCCGAGGTGACGGCCTGGGGCGGTCGGGTGGTGGCGATTCCGTTCGAGCACGAGCGCTCGACCACCCGGTTGCTGGAACATATCCGCGGCACCTGATCCGCCGTCATCACCAAAGTCATAGGGCAAATATCACGTCGGCGAGCCGGTGAAGCTCAAGCCATGCAGACGCTGGCCGATAAAAGCCGGGAGCCCGACGCTTGCGCCGGCAGCCCGGCTCGCCCGCTCCCACTCGCGGAAATAACGATACCGGCGCCCCAACGAGAGCCATGGCCGCCACCGGACATCCGCCCACCGCTACCCTGCGCCACATCGCCTGTCGATGGCTGATCGCCACGCCGATGGCCGGCGGCGCTGTTGCCGTGGCCTCCGCCGCCACCGCTGCGCCGCAGGATCACAGCCCTCCCGGCTGGATCGCCGCCGGCCTGATGGCGCTCCTGCTGCTCGCGGCCGCGGTGTGCTGCCTGGCCTGCGTCCTGCGCCGGCGCGGGCGTTCGCTGGGCGAGGCCGAAAACCACCGCGCGCTGCTGACCACCCTGCTCGACGCCACCCCGGACATCGTGTTCCACAAGGACATGCAGGGTCGCTACCTGATCGTCAATCGCGCGCTGGCAGAATTTCTCAAGCAGCCGATCGACCAGATCGTCGGCAAGTTTGACCATGAACTGTTCCCGGCCGATCTGGCCGACGATTTTCGCACCCGCGACCAGCAGGTCACCAGTCAGACCGCGGTCGTGCGCAGCACCGAAAAATTCGATCTGGAAGACGGCTCGCAGGAGGTGTTCGACACCGTCAAGGCGCCGGTCCTGCAGGCCGACGGTTCGCCCATCGGCGTGATCGGGATCGCCCGCCAGGTGACCGCCGAGCATCAGGTCAGCGACCGGCTGAAGCTCGCCGCGCAGGTGTTCCAGAACGCTTCCGAGGGGATCATCATCACCGGCCCCGACGCCACCATCGAGATGATCAACCCGGCCTT
>JAGRFO010000046.1:11753-12371 GCA_020446005.1 Rhodocyclaceae bacterium
TGGCAGGGCGAGATCTGGAACCGGCGCAAATCGGGGGAAATCTATCCCGAGTGGCTCAACATCTCGGCGGTTCGGGACGAGCAGGGCGAGATTGCGCACTACCTGGGCATTTTCTCCGACATCACCGCCACCAAGCACTCCGAAGCGCAGCTCGAGCACATGGCGCACCACGACGCGCTCACCGGCCTGCCCAACCGCAGCCTGCTCAACGACCGCATCAACACCGCCCTGCGCCGCGCCCGCCGCGACCACAACATGGTGGCGGTGGTGTTTCTCGACCTCGACCACTTCAAGGACATCAACGACTCCTTTGGTCACGCGGTGGGCGACGCGGTGCTCAAGCAGGTCGCCGCGCGCCTGCTCGACTGCGTGCGCGAGGAGGACACCGTCGCCCGCCTCGGCGGCGATGAATTCGTGATCCTGATCGAAGACATCGACAACGAGGAGCTCACCGCCAGCGCGGCCGAGCGCATCCTCGCCTGCCTGACCCCGCCGCTGTCCGTCGATCATCAGGAATTCTTCATCGGCGCCAGCCTCGGGATCAGCATCTTCCCGCAGGACGGCGACAACGCCGAGACCCTGATCCGCAACGCCGACACCGCCATGTACCAGGCCAAG
>JAGRFO010000303.1 GCA_020446005.1 Rhodocyclaceae bacterium
CGCTCCGGCGTGCTCACCTCGGTCCACGCCTTCGCCACCGACCCGCGCCGCGGCCTGTACATTCTCGGCCTGCTGGTGCTGGTGATCGGTGTGTCGCTGATGCTCTTTGCCTGGCGTGCGCCCAAGCTCGCTGGCGGCGGCAAGTTCTCGATGGTGTCGCGTGAATCCGTGCTGTTGATCAACAACGTGATGCTCTCGGTGGTGGCCGCCTCGGTGCTGTTGGGCACCCTCTATCCCCTGTTCCTCGACGCCCTCGGGCTCGGCAAGATCTCGGTCGGCCCGCCCTACTTCGAAGCCGTCTTCCTGCCGCTGATGGTGCCGGTGGTGCTGATCATGGTGGTGGCGCCCTTCCTGCGCTGGAAAGGGCACGACCTCGCGCCGCTGCTGCGTCGGGTGGCGCCCTGGCTGATTGGCGCGGTGGCCATCGGCGTCGGCACCGCGTGGCTGATCGACGCCCTGCGCGTGCGCATGGTGATCGGGCTCACGCTGGCGGCATGGGTGGTGATGGTCAATGGCGTACTGCTCTACGACCGCCTCGCCGAGCGCCCCGGCACTGCCTTCGGTGTACGCCTGCGCGGCATTCCACGCGCCTGGTGGGGGATGTGGCTGGCCCATGTTGGCATCGGCGTATTCATCATCGGGGTGACCTTGGTGAACGGCACGCAGAGCAATGTCGACGTCAAGATGCGCGTCGGCGACACCGCGCAACTGGCGGGCTACGATTTTGAACTGCTGGCGATCAAGGACGCCCCCGGCCCGAACTACGCGGCCGCGCAAGGCGAGTTGAAAGTCACCCGCGATGGCGCGCCGGTCGCCATCCTCACGCCGGAAAAGCGCATCTACACCGCGCGCAACATGCCGATGACCGAAGCCTCGCTCGACATCGGCCTGTTCGGCGACATCTACGCCTCGATGGGCGAGCAGATCGACGACACCACCTGGATCGTGCGCCTCTACCACAAGCCCTTCATCAGCTGGATCTGGCTTGGCTGCAGCCTGATGGCACTGGGCGGCGGGCTGGCCGCGGCCGACCGGCGCTACCGCCGCATGGCGGCGCGCACTGCCCCCGAGGCCGCCGCGCAGCAACCCGCCTGAGATCGTCCCATGAAAACCAAGTTTCTCGTCCCGCTGTTCCTGTTCCTGTTGCTGGTGCTGTTTCTCGGCTTCGGCCTCGGCCTCAACCCGCGCGAAGTCCCCTCGCCGCTGATCGACAAGCCGGCCCCGGCCTTCTCGCTGGCGCGGCTCGACGCCCCCGCCCGCCAGCTCGGGCTGGCCGACATGAAGGGCCAGGTCTTCCTGCTCAACGTATGGGCCTCGTGGTGCGTCGCCTGCCGGCAGGAACATCCGGTGCTGGTGGCCTTGTCGAAGCAGCAGGCGGTGCCGATCATCGGCCTCAATTACAAGGAAGTGCGCGGCGACGGCGGTATCGACATGCGCAAGATTCCCGACGGACAGGAAGTGCCGATGGCGATTGCGCGGGCCAACCAGTGGCTTGCCGAACACGGTGATCCCTACACCGCCACGGTGCTCGACATCGAAGGCCGGGTGGGCATCGACTTCGGCGTGTACGGCGTGCCCGAGACCTTCCTGATCGACAAGCACGGGGTGATCCGCTACAAGCACATCGGTCCGGTGACCCCGGCCGCGCTGCGCGACACCATCCTGCCCAAAGTCGCTGCGCTGAACGCGGAGGCCTGAGATGCGACGCCTCCTGTTGGCCTGCGGGCTGTCCCTGTTCGCCCTCGTCGCCACCGCTGCCGGCAGTGGTACCGCCACCCCGGTGGTGGCCGATCCGGTGCTTGAAGCGCGGGTTCTCAAGCTCTCCGAAGTGCTGCGCTGTCTGGTGTGCCAGAACCAGTCGATCGCCGAGTCCAACGCCGACCTCGCGCAGGACCTGCGCGCCCAGGTGCGCGAGCAGCTTGGCGCCGGCAAGAGCGAAGACGAAGTGGTCGACTACATGGTCGCCCGCTATGGCGATTTCGTCCTCTACGAACCGCCCATGCGCCTGAGCACCCTGTTGCTGTGGGGCGGGCCGACGGTGCTGGCGATTGCCGGCGTGACGGTGTTGCTGCTGCGCCTGCGGGGACGCAACCGCGAAACCGCCCCCGGCCTCGACGCCGCTCAGCGCGCGCGCGCGCGGGCCTTGCTCGAAGGTAATGACGACCACGGAGCGCAAGCATGACCGGATTTGTGGTGATCGCCGCGCTGCTGGTCATCGGCGCTCTGTTGCTGGTGGTGCCGCCGCTGTTCGGGGTGGGCTTACGCCGCATCGCGGAGGAGGACGTCGGCACCGTGCAGGCGCAAACCGCGCTGGGTGTGCTGCGCGAGCAGCTGGCCGATCTGAAGGCCGAGCATGCCGCCGGCCGCGTCTCCGACGCCGACTACCAGCGCACCCGCGAAGAGCTCGAAACCCGCGCCCTCGACGAAGGCGAGGCCACCTCGATCACCCTGGCGGCGCAGCCCGCGCGGGCTTGGGGTGTGGCGGTGGCGCTGCTGGTGCCGCTGCTTGCCGCGGCAGTGTATTTCACCACCGGCGCGCCGGACGGGCTCGACCCCGCCAAGGTGGCGGGCAACGACGGCCATCAGGTGACCCAGGCGCAGGTCGAGCAGATGGTGGCGACGCTCGCCGAGCGGCTCAAGGCCGAGCCCGACAATCCCGAAGGCTGGTTCATGCTGGCGCGCTCCTACAATGCGATGGGGCGTTTCCAGGAAGCCGCCGCCGCCTATGCCGAGCTGGCCCGTCAGGTGCCCGACGAAGCGCAGGTATACGCCGACTGGGCGGATGCGCTGGCCGCCGCCAACGGCCGCGCGCTGGTCGGCGAACCGGCCAGGCTGATCGACAAGGCGCTGAGCCTCGATCCGGACAACGTCAAGGCCTTGGCGCTTGCCGGCAGCGCCGCCTTCCAGGCGGGCGACTACGCCATGGCGGTGGTTCGCTGGGAGCGCATCGTGTCGCTGCTGCCGGCCGAAAACGAGCTCGCCGCTTCGATCCGTGGCGGCATTGAGGAAGCGCGCATGCGCGGCAATCTGCCGCCGCCCGCCGCCGCTGCACCGCCCGTGGCGGCCGCCGGCAGCGGCATCACCCTGTCCGGCTCGGTCACGCTGGCGCCGGCCTTGGTGGCGAAGGCGGCGGCCGAGGACGTGCTGTTCATCTACGTGCGGCCGGTCGAGGGCGGCATGCCCTTTGCCATCCTGCGTCGCACGGTGGCCGATCTGCCGCTGCAATTCGATTTCACCGGGGTGCCGTCGATGGCCGGCGACCGGCCGATTCCGGGTGAAGTGGCGATTGGTGCGCGGATCTCCAAGAGCGGCAATGCCGGCGCGCGCGCGGGCGATCTGGAGGGCGCGCCGCTGACCGTCAAGCCCGACGCGCAGGGCGTCGACATCGTGGTGGACAGCGAACGCGGATTCTGAGGCGCAGCGGCGAACGGCGGGTCAGGCGGTGTCTTTCTTGCCCGCCGCCTTGCTGGCCTTGGCCGGTTTCTTGGGCGCGCGCGGCTCGAACTCGAAACCCACCCCGCCGTCGGGCTTGCGCACCAGGAAGGCCGAGAACTTGCGCTTGGTCTTGTTGGAAATGAAACCGCGCAGCAGCTCGGTCTTGCCCTCGCTCAGCAGGCGGCTCATCTGGTCGCGCTCGATCGGCTGCTGGAGGATGATCTTGCCCGAGCGGAAGTCGCAGGACTTCTCCGCGCCGACGGATTTTTCGCACACGTAGGACATGCCGTGTTCAAAGACGCTGGCCTGGCATTTGGGACAGCGGCCGAGCGCCTCCTGATCCGAGAAATCGACCGGCTCGGCTGACTCGTCGTCGCGCGGCTGACCGAAATCGAACACCGGCTGGCGCTCCTCGTTGAGCTTGATCTCGGCGTTGAACAGCCGCCCCATCTTGTTGCGGAAACCCAGCAGCGGGCCGACATGGCCTTCGCGCAGCAGGGTTTCGATCTCATCGATCTCGAACTGGCGGCTGGCGACGATCTTCCAGGTACTCCAGTCGCAGGCCTGGCAGGCGA
>JAGRFO010000304.1 GCA_020446005.1 Rhodocyclaceae bacterium
GCGAGCTGACCCGCAAGCTGCGCGCCAAGGGCAAGAAAGTGCGCTTCGCCATCCATCCGGTGGCCGGCCGTCTGCCGGTGCACATGAACGTGCTGCTGGCCGAGGCCGGCGTGCCCTACGACAAGATCTTCGATCTGGAAGAGATCAACGGCGACTTCGGGCAGGCCGACGTGGCGCTGGTGATTGGCGCCAACGACGTGGTCAACCCCTCGGCGCGGACCGACAAGTCGAGCCCGATCTTCGGCATGCCGATCCTCAATGCCGATCTCGCCCAGAACGTGATCGTGGTCAAGCGCGGCAAGGGGACGGGCTACTCGGGGATCGAGAATGCACTGTTCTACAAGGACAACTGCCGCATGCTGTACGGCTCGGCGCAGGCGGTGATCGGCGAAGTGATCACCCACGTGAAGTCGATGGAAGACTGAGCGGCGCCCGCCGGCATCCACCAACCGCCCTCCGGGGCGGTTTTTTTGTGCCGCGTCAGAGCAACTGGGCGAAATCGTCGGCGGGCAGCGGCGCGGCGTAGAACTGGCCTTGCTGGCGAGTGCAGCCGCGCGAGAGCAGGACGTCGGCGTGGGCGGCGGTTTCAATCCCGACCGCCTGAACCGCCAGCCCCAGGCAGCGCGCCGCCGCCAGGGTGGCGTCGAGCACCGCCTGCGCGCCGGCGTCGAGCGCGTCGCGCACCAGCGCTCGATCAAGCTTGAGGGTGTGGATCGGCAGCGACTGCAGCCGTGAAATCGGCAGCGCGTGGCGACCCACGCCGGTCACCGCCAGTCGTGCGCCGAGCTGGTCGATGGCGGTCAGGGTGCGGCGGACCGCGTCGCTGGGGGCGAGCAAGGCGCTCTCGGGCAGATTCAGCTCGATCGCCGCGGGCGACAGCCCGGCCTCGGCGAGGGTGGCGCGCAGCCGCGCGACCATCTGCGGATGGGCCAGCATCGCCGCGCTGGCGTGGATCGCCACCGGAATCTTCACGCCGGCCTGATGCCATTCGGCGGCGTGCTGGCAGGCCATCTCGAGCGCCAGAAAACCGAGGGATTCTTCGAGGCCGGCGTGTTGCGCGACCGGCATGAACTGCCCCGGCTTGAGCAGCCCGAGTTCGGGGTGCGGCCAGCGCACGAAGGCCTCGGCGGCCACGATGTCGCCGCTGTCGGCGTCGGCCACCGGCTGAAAGACCATCGTCAGCGCGCGGCGTTTGAGCGCGCCGGCCAGTGCTCGCTCCAGCGCCATGCCTTCGAGGCTGGCGGTGTTGAGCGCGTCGGCGTGGAAGTGGCAGCGGCCGGTGGCATCGAGGCGCGCGGCCAGCATGGCGTGGTCGGCCTGGGTGGCGAGGGTGTCGAAGTCGGCGGCGTCCTGCGGGAACAGGGCGACCCCCAGATAAGCGTTGAGCGCGACCTCGTCGGTACGCACGCGAAACGGTCGCGACAGCGCGGCGCGCAGTTGTTCGGCCGCGCGCACCACTTCGTTGACGGTCGCCAGGCCGTTGATCAGGGCCAGGAAACGCTGGTGACCGACGCGTGCAAGCTGCGCCCCGGCGATGCCCAGGTTCAGGCGCTGGGCAATCGCCAGCAGCAGGGCGTCGCCCTCCGGGCCGCTGCCCAGGCCGTCGACGTCGATGCTGACCAGCCCCAGCGGCGCGGGCGCGGCGGCGATCGCCTCGAAGCGCGCGTGCAGGGTGTGGCGTCCCGGCAGGCCGGTGAGGGGGTCGGTGTCGGTGGGTGTGCTGCGGGCGTTGCTCGCCGGCCACGGCTGTTGCGGGCTGTCGTAGATCAGCAGCCATTCGTTGTGCGCGCCGTCGAGCGGTTCGACCAGCGTCTGCGCCCGAAAACCACGCGCGGCGTCGCGCCAGTGCCACACGCCGGGGTCGAGCGGGGCCGATGAGGCGCCCGCCTCGCGCAGTTCGGACAATGGGCGATCGACCAGGGCCTGGCGGGGCTGGCCGTGCGCGCGGGCGGCGGCTTCGTTGGCGGCGACAATGCGCAGATCGTCCCCGCGCACCACCAGCATGGGCTGCGGGTGATGGCGGAACACCCGCCCGGGGCGGGCATCGACCGGGGTCATCGGGGCGGCGCCGGAGAGCAGCAGGATGCGCCAGCCGGGTTCCGGGCCGACGATCAGCCGACCGTGCAGGCGCGGCGAGCCGTCGGCGGGGGTGACGGTGACCGGGCCGGTGTCGCGCGCGCCGTCGGCCAGGCTGCAGACGGTCGCCAGCGGCTGGCCGGTGAGCGCGGATTCGGTGACGCCAAAGCGCTGTCGCGCCGGCGCGTTGGCGGCCATGATGCGATCGCGTGCGTCGAGCACCAGCGCCGGTTGGTCGAGCGCGGCGGCCAGTCGCGGCCACACGGTGTCGGCGGCGCGGGCTTTGGCGGGGATGCCGCCGGTGACCGGATCGGGGCTGAGAATGAGGGCGTGCACGCCGGGGCGGATGCGCGCGGCGGCCACGTAGGCCAGATCGCGTTCGCGGCCGCCGGGCAGCTTGATGCGCAGGCTGCCGCGCATTTCGCCCTGGATGAACAGTGCCGCGCGCGCCGACAGGAAGGCGCGCTCGGAGGGGAACAGGCTCGCCAGCGGCTGGCCGGCGAGCTCGCAGTAGTTGCGCTCCATCAGACGGCAGACCGCGCTGTTCACCTCCAGGATGGTTTCATCGCTGGTGATGATCAGCCCCTCGTTCATCAACTCGAACAGGGACAGGTAGAGGCCGGCTTCGGCGCCTTCCGACAGGTCGGGGGCGAAGCGTTCGTCGGGGTCGCGGGGCACGGGAGCCAGTTCCATCGGCGGGCGGGACGTGGTGGTCAAGGTGGAGACCATCATATCGACCCGGAGGGGGCTTTCTTGACGCTGAAAGGGGGAGGTTTCCCCACCTGTTCCCGCTTTGTGCGATGGCCGGCCGCAGGCGCTGCCGGCCGGAATTCAGCCCTTGCGGCCGACCCCGCCAAGCAGGAAGGCGACCGGGCGTGCAGGGCGTTTGGCCGCGGTGTCCGGCTTGTTGGTGGCCGACGCGGCGGTATCCGG
>JAGRFO010000305.1 GCA_020446005.1 Rhodocyclaceae bacterium
GCCGCGGCGCAGATCGTCCCGGCCGGTGACGCGGGCGGGCGGACCCTGTTCGTCTACCTGCCCGGCGAGGCGGCGGAAAACACCGAAAAGGGGCGCAAAAAGGCGTCAGTTTCCGCCACGCCCGCTCCCCGCCACGCCGGATAATCGGTGGCATGCGGCTTTGCGTCGCGCACCGGATATCGAGCCATGGCTGACATCATCTGCATCATCGGCAACAAGGGCGGCACCGGCAAAACCTCGCTCTCCCACCTGCTGTGCCAGGGGCTGGGACTGCTCGGGCAGCGCTCGGCCTGCGTGCTGACCGACGTCACGCGCGAGCCGCTACTGCCCGAGGGGCGGCGCTACATCACCGCCGATGCGCGCACCCCCGAAGCACTGAGCAAGGTGGTCGACAAGCTGCGCACGCTGGAAGGCTGGCTGGGAGTCATCGATGGCGGTGGTAACCGCCCGGAGGTGGACCGCAAACTCTACGCGCTGGCCGACATCGTGCTGCTGCCGTTTCGCGAATCGCATGAAGACATCCGCACCCTGAAGGCCGATCTGGAACGCTTTCCGCGTGCCTACGCACTGCCCTCACAGTGGCCAACCAATCCGTGGGCGCGCGAGGCCGCCGACCGCAGCGTGGCGCAGCATCTGGGGGTCTATCGGCACCGCATCCTGCGGCCGGTCAATGCCCTGTCGGCCACCAAGCTGCTGCTGCAGCGCGAGGTGCCGGAGCAGCTCCCGACCCCGCTGGCGAATGCCTGCCGGCGCTTTGCGCGCCAGATGCTCGATGTGCTGGAAATCGAATACGCCGACATGCTCGATCCGCCCGAGGAAGAAGCGCGGGAGGATGGCGAACCCGCCAGGGCGGACCGCCTGCCGGCCTACGCCAGCGGCAACCGCCACTGACGCACACCCGGCAAACTCAGACGCGCGCGCCGTGGCGCGTGATGACGAGCACCGCCTGCGCGCGGTTGGTGACCTTGAGCGCGCGGAAGATGGCCGACATGTGTACCTTGACGGTGCCTTCCGACAGCCCCAGCAGGTCGGCAATCTCACGGTTGGTATTCCCCTGCGCGAGTAACTCCATGACCCGCGTTTGCGCGGTGGTCAGGCCAAAGCGGTCCTGCACCGGCGCACCACTGCGCCGTCGCGCCCCGCCGGCCTGATCTTCCTTCGGGGTATACACCCCGCCATCGAGGACGATCCGGATCGCCTCGAGCATCTCTTCGCTGGAGGATGTCTTGGGGACGAAGCCGGACGCGCCGACCTTGAGCGCGCGCTGGATGGAGGTGCTGTCGTCCAGCGCCGACACCACGATCGCCGGTACCTCGGGGTAGCGCTTGGCGAGAATCGCCAACAGCGAAAAACCGTTCATGTCCGGCAGCATCAGGTCGATCACCGCGAGGTCGCGATCGGCGTCGCGCGCCAGTTCGTCGAGCGCCTCCGCGCCCGTTTTGACGCCCACGCAGTTCACCCCGTCGTGCAGGCGGGCGAGGGTCTGGGACATGGCCTCGCGCACCAGCACATGATCTTCAACCACCAGAATATTCGTCACCGGGTCATCTCCATCAAAACCGGGCTTGCATCCGCATGCGGACAAACGGGTTGGCGCGCAAGGATTCCGATAGGATAGCACGCACCCCCTGTGCGGCGCAGCAAGCGCCTTCATCCGCTACCCGCGATCAATATCCACCGGTCGTGACCGCGTTCACGTCTGGCACTATGCGCCCAAGATGATTCGCGCAACAATGCAGAAAGTCTCGATGAATCCATCGGGGCTGCCTGAAAATCCTCGCCTCATACGATTCCAAACGACATGAAAACTCCCCATCCCGTTTTCTGGGCGCTGTGCGCCAGCAGCCTGGCCCATGCCCAGGCCGATCTTGTGGCGACCGAACGCGCCATTCTCGACGACGTGCCGGTGGTCCTCTCGGCCGCGCGCCTGATCCAGCCATTGCGCGATGCGCCCGGCGCGGTGACGGTGATCGACCGCGACATGATCCGTGCCTCGGGGGCGCGCGATCTGACCGAATTGCTGCACTGGGTGCCGGGCTTTCAGATCGGCCGCAAAACCGGCACCACGCCGCTCACCACCTACCACGGCCTGTCGGATGATGCGCCGCGGCGGATGCTGGTCCGCGTCGATGGTCGCTCGGCCTACGCGCCCTACTTCGTCAGCGGCATCGAGTGGGCCACGATCAGCGTGGACATCGACGACGTGGAGCGGATCGAGGTGTTCCGTGGCTCCAACGCCGCCGCCTACGGCAGCAACGCCTTCCTGGGCATCGTCAACATCATCACCCGCCCCGCCGCCGATTCCCCGCGCGCCCGGGTGCGCGTCACCGAAGGCGCCAACGGCCTGAGCGAGCGGGTGGTCTCGGTCAGCCAACCGCTGGGCAACGCCACCGCGCGGATCAGCGCCGGGCGGCAGGCGGAGCACGGCCTCGACGTGCTTCACGACAGCTACCGCAGCCAGCATGTGGATGCGCGCATCGACTGGCAATTGAGCTTCGACCATCAGCTCGAAGTGCACTTCGGCCTGGTCGACCACCGGGCCGACACCGGCGTCGCCACCTCGCCCACCGATCCACTGCGCCAGGTCGACAACCACACCGGCTTCGGCCAGATTCGCTGGCGCCACCAGCTCGGGCTGGGCAACGAGGTCAAGCTCACCTATTTCCATCAGGAGGAGCGCTTCACCGATCCGGGCTTCACCCTGCCCTCGCTGTCCAGCTACCTGATCAACACCTTGGGCATGAACCCCGCCGTCGTCGCCGGCGCATTCGCACTCTATGGCCTGCCGGCCAACGCCTATGTGGTGGCCAACAACAACACCAGCGCCATCCGCGACGACCTCGAATTCGAACATCTGTGGCACCCGAGCCCCAACACCCGCCTGGTGTGGGGCGCCGGCCTGCGCAGCGACCAGGTGCGCTCACAACGGATTTTCGACACCACGGAGGGGCTCGACCACGAGCAGTCCCGCCTGTTCGCCAACTTCGAATGGCGCACCACCCCGCAATGGACCCTCAACGCCGGCGCGATGCTGGAGGACACCTCCGCCAGCGGTCCGCGTCTGTCGCCCCGGCTGGCGGTCAACCACCATTTCACGGCGCAGACCACCGGCCGCGTCGCCGTCAGCCGCGGCTATCGCAACCTGACCCCCTACGAGCTGTACGCCGACATCCGTTATCGCGAGGCGATCACCAACGTCGTCCTGCAGCAACGCTTTCAGCCCACCCCGGGACTGTCGCCCGAACGCGTGACCACCCAGGAAATCGGCCTGCGGCATGAATGGATGGGCGGGCGCAGCAGCATCGACCTGCGGATATTCGAGGAACGCGTCCGCGACATGCTCCAGCGCGTCACGGTCACCAGCAACGTGACTCCGCTGCCTCCGCCGCTGAACCTCAGGAACGGCTTATACGAAACACCGACCTACATCGGCGACGGCTACGCCAACATCAGCGGCGCGGAGCTCTCCGTCATTCATCGTCCGAGCCATGACGCATGGGTCGGCGGTAATTACGCGTACATCGACATCAACAGCAACGACCGCTTCGCCGACAACCGCGAAGACCTGCAGCGGCTGCTCAACGCCACCTTCGCCGCCGAAGGCATCGTCGGCGTGGTGGTGACCGACCTCAAGGGCGCGCCCCTGGCCAGCAGCGGACTGCTGCAGCCGCCGCCCGCCCCGGTACCCACCGCTGGCCCCGGCCACCGCAAGTTCGCGCACACCATCCGCTTCCACACCCCCATCGTGCCGGTGCGGCTCAACGTCGATGGCCTGATCGTCAACGCCGGCGCCGAGCCCGCCCCGACGGCGCTGGGGTCGGTGGTGCTCGACCTCTCCACCGGGCGGCTCGACCGCCAGCGGCAGGAATTGATCTCGACCGGCATCATCGTGTTGGCCCTGGTCCTGGTCTGCAGTACCGTGCTGGCGCTGTTCATGAGCCGGGGGGTCAGCCAGCCGATCCGCAACGTCGCGCGCACGGTGCACCGCATCGGCGCCGGCGAACTCCACGAGCGCGCAAAAGTCGCCGCCGGCGGCAGCCTGCGGCGGCTGGCCCTCGGGGTGAACGACATGGCCGAGCGCCTGCAGCACGTGCACGACGACATGTCCCGACGCATCGACGACGCCACCGCCGAACTGCGCGCCCGCAAGGATGCCGCCGAAAACGCCGACCTCGCCAAATCGCGCTTCCTCGCCGCCGCCAGCCACGACCTGCGCCAGCCGCTGCACGCGATGGGGCTGTTTGCCGAAGCGTTGCGCCAGCGCTCGCGCGACCCCGAGGTCGCGTCGCTCGTGCACAGCATCAACGAGTCGGTCGACGCGCTCGAGGGGCTGTTCGCCGAGCTGCTCGACATCACCCGCATCGACTCGGGCGGCGTCGAGCCGCGGCCGCAGCCGCTTCGCCTGCGCGAGCTGTTCGCGCGGCTGCGGCTGCACTTCGAGCCGCTCGCGTTCGAGAAGGGGCTGCTGCTCACGCTGCGCGGCGGCGAGCGAGTCGTCCACGCCGACCCGGTGCTGCTCGAGCGCATCCTGCGCAACCTGGTCAGCAACGCGCTGCGCTACACCGACGACGGCGGTGTGCTGGTCGGCGCCCGTGCACGCGGGGACCGCGTCCTGCTGCAGGTCTGGGACAGCGGCATCGGCATCGCCGAG
>JAGRFO010000306.1 GCA_020446005.1 Rhodocyclaceae bacterium
AATTTCTGCCGGTGTCCTCGACCGGGCACCTGATCATCTTCGGCGACCTGCTCAACTACACCGACGCGCAGAGCAAGGTGTTCAAGATCGTGATCCAGCTGGCGGCGATTCTGGCGGTGTGCTGGGACTACCGCGAGCGCATCGCCGGGGTGGTCGGCGGTCTGCGCAACGACCCCGCGGCGCGGCGCTTCACCGGCCATCTGATCGTCGCCTTCCTGCCCGCCGCGGTGCTCGGCCTGCTGTTCTACAAGCTCATCAAGGGCTACCTGTTCAACCCGCTCACCGTGGCCACCATGCTGATTCTGGGCGGACTGCTAATCCTCTACATCGAAAAGCGCGCCTATCACCCACGCCTCAATTCGGTGGAAGACATGGACTGGAAGGATGCGCTGAAGGTCGGCTTCGCGCAGTCGCTGGCGATGATTCCGGGCACCTCGCGCTCGGGCGCGACCATCATGGGCGGGCTGATTTTCGGCCTGTCGCGCAAGACCGCCACCGAGTTCTCGTTCTTCCTTGCCATCCCGACCATGCTCGCCGCCACCGTCTACGACGTCTACAAGAACTGGGCGCTGCTCAGCGTGAACGACCTGCCGGTGTTCGCGGTCGGCTTCGTGGCCTCCTTCCTCGCCGCGATGGTGGCGGTCAAGGCCTTCATCCGCTTCGTGTCGAACAACAGCTTCACGCCCTTCGCCTGGTACCGCATCGCCTTCGGCCTGATCGTGCTGGCGTCGTGGCATTTCGGCTGGGTGAGCTGGCACGACGCCTGAACCGGCCGATGACGGCAATGATTCTCTACCTGCACGGCTTCCGCTCCGCCCCCGCCTCGGTCAAGGCCTCGCGCCTGCAGGCCCACATGGCCGCACGCGGCCTCGCCGACGCCTACTGGTGCGCGCAGCTGCCGGTGGCGCCGGACGCCGCCATCGCCCTGATCGAGGCACAGATCGCGCGCTGCGACGCGCCGCCCACCCTGATCGGCAGCTCGCTCGGCGGCTACTACGCCACCTGGCTGGCCGAGCGCCATGGCCTGAAGGCGGTGCTGGTCAATCCCAGCGTGGTGTCGCACCTCTCGCTGGCACCCTACGTCGGCACCCAGACCAATCTGTACACCGGCGAGACGCTGGACTTCACCGCCGCCCACATCGACCAGTTGCGCGCCCTCGAAGTCCCCGCCATCACCCGCCCCGAGCGCTACTGGCTGCTGGTCGAGACCGGGGATGAAGTCCTCGACTACCGCCACGCCGTCGCCAAGTACGCCGGCGCCCGCCAGACCGTGCTGGAAGGCGGCGACCACGGCTTTTCGCGCTGGCCCGACTACCTCGACCCGGTGCTCGACTTCGCCGGCCTGAGCGGCCGCCGCTAAGCGCCGCCTCCGCGACATCGGGGCCGGCGAATCCATTAAACTGTCGGCCTTCTCCCTCCCGGCCCGATTGATGTACGTACTATTTGAAGAGAGCGGCGCGTTCAAGTGCGGCACCGTTCTGGTCGACAACGACGCCACCCTGCAGGTCGAAAACACCCACGGCAAGCGCATCAAGCTCAAGCGCAACCACATCCTGCTGAATTTCGACAGCCCCACCGCGGCCGATCTGCTCACCCGCGCCGAGACCGAGGCCGAAGCGCTGGAGGTCGATTTCCTGTGGGAGGCATGCGGCGACGAGGAGTTCGCCTTCGAGGACTTCGCGCAGGAGTACTTCGGCCACCCACCCGGCGCGGTCGAAGCCGCGGCGGTGCTGCTGCGCCTGCATTCCTCGCCGATCCACTTCCACCGCAAGGGACGCGGACGCTTCCGCAAGGCGCCGGCCGACATCCTGCAAGCGGCACTCGCCGGGCTGGAGAAGAAGCGCCAGCAAAGCCTCGCGATCGAACGCATGCGCGACAGCCTGCTCGCCGGCGAGCTGCCGCCGGAGTTCGACGGTATGCTCGCCCAACTGCTCTACCAGCCGGACCGCAACCGCCTCGAAGCCAAGGCCTTCGAAGCGGCGTGCATCGACAGCGGCATGAACGCCGCGAAGCTGATGCTCCACTGCAAGGCGCTGGGCTCGAGCTACGACTTTCACTACGGCCGCTTCCTGTTCGACCACTTTCCCGACGGCACCGACTTCCCCGCCTTCCCGCCGCCAATCGCGCCGGACGATCTGCCGCTCGCGGCGGTGCGCGCCTTCTCGATCGACGACGCCAGCACCACCGAGATCGATGACGCCTTCTCGGTCACCGCGCGCGACGGCGGCGGCTGGCGGGTGGGCATCCATATTGCCGCGCCGGGGCTGGGCTTCGAGCGCGGCTCGGCGCTCGACGCGATCGCCCGCCAGCGCCTGTCGACGGTGTACATGCCGGGCAACAAGATCACCATGCTGCCCGACGCGGCGGTCGAGGCCTTCACCCTGCAGGCCGGGCGCACCTGCCCCGCGATCTCGCTGTACCTCGACCTCAATCCTGACCTGTCGGTGGCCGCGCAGGAGACCTGCATCGAACGCATTCCGGTGGAGGCCAACCTGCGCCACCACGATCTGGAGCCGGTGTTCAACGACGACACCCTGCTGCACGGCGGCCCCGACTTCCCGTGGAAGAAAGAGCTGGTCCTGCTGTGGGAACTGGCCACCATCATGGAAGCCGGGCGCGGCAAGCCGGCCACCAATCAGGTGCAGACCGACTACAGTTTCGCGGTCGACTGGGACCGCGCCGACGCCGACGGCCCCGGCGTGGTGAGCATCGGCCAGCGCCTGCGCGGCTCGCCGCTCGACAAGCTGGTGGCGGAGCTGATGATTGCCGCCAACTCCACCTGGGGCAAGCGTCTCGACGAGGCCGGCGTGCCGGGCA
>JAGRFO010000047.1 GCA_020446005.1 Rhodocyclaceae bacterium
GTTGTCGAAATACTCATGCGCGATAACGCTTTCGATCCGTTCGAAATCGGCGTCCGTCGCGGTCTCCGGGCTGGCCAGAACGAGCTTGGAGTTGAAGATGTTCAGCCCGTTGTTCTCCATCGCGCCCATGTTGAAGTCGCCCACCGCGACGACCATGTAGCGGTCCAGATCGAGCTCCAGACCGAAGGTCTGCTCGTCCCAGCGCAAGGCGTTGACCAGTGAGTCCATGGCATGACCCGCGCGGTCGAGGTTGCCCGCCTGCACCCACAACTGCAGCAGCACCTCGCGCCCCGAGGCGGTGGGAATGGTCTTGTCGAGCGGCACCAGATCGGCGGCGACCAGCGCGAACAGGTAGCACGGTTTGGGGAAGGGGTCTTCCCAGCGCGCGAAGTGGCGGCCATCGGGCAGCGCGCCGCTGTCGACCCGATTACCGTTGGAGAGCAGCACCGGGTAGTCGGCGCGGCGCGCTTCCAGGGTGACGGTGAAGCGCGCCATCACGTCCGGGCGGTCGGGAAAGCAGGTAATGCGGCGAAAGCCCTCGGCCTCGCACTGGGTAAACAGCCCGTCGGCGGATTGGTACAGGCCGGAGAGCTCGGTGTTGGCGGCCGGGTTGATCTCGGTCACCACCACCACCTCCACGCTGTCCCGCCCCGGCAGGTCGATCTCGATCCGCCCCTCCAGCTCGCGCAGCGCCTCGGCCGCTGGCGGCGCGCCATCGACGCTCAACGACACCCGCGTGAGCGCCTCGTGCATCAGCACCAGCGGCCCCGCGCCCTGCCGCCGGCAGTGCATCTGGTTGCGCACCACGGTGCGTTGCGGATCGAGGGCGAAATGCAGTTCGACGGCATCGACCGTCCAGGCCAGCGGACGGTAATCGAGACGGCGGATGGTGGCGGCGTGTGAGGTGTTCATTCTGTGTATTGGCGCGCGGCGCGGAGGTTGGACAAAGCGCAGTTTAGCGCGCCTGACCCCACAGCACCGAACGCGCGGCTTTCACGATGTCCACCGCCAATCGGCATCCAGTGCCGGTTTAAAGATATCTGACTTTAGTCCGATGTCACATCAGCACCGAGCCACGGCGAAGCGCCCTGTTCAATTTCGACAAAATCAAGAAAAGAGGGAAAAAATCATGAAGTTGCGAACGATCCTGATTGGCATGGCCAGCGTGCTGATCGCTTTTTCTGTCCTCATCGGCTCGGCGGGTCTGATCCAACTGAAGTTCGCGGTCAACAGCCTTGAAACCGTCTATAAGGACCGCGTCGTTCCCTTGCGTGACCTCAAAAAGATTGCCGATCTTTACGCGGTCAATATCGTCGACGCCACCCACAAGGCACGCGACGGGGTCCTTACCTACCACGATGCCCTGAAAGGGGTTGAAGACGCGGAGAAGGAAATCAAGGCCACCTGGGACGCTTTTCTGACGACCGTACTGATCGACGACGAACTCAAATTGATCGCCGAGATCAAGCCGCTCATGCAATCCAGCGAGACCGGGCTCAAGACACTCAAAGAAATTCTTCGCAATGCGGATCAGGCCGCGATTACCGGATTCGAGACCTCCGACCTGTATCCGATGATCGATCCGCTGTCGGACAAGTTTTCCGCACTGGTCAATGTCCAGTTAGACGAAGCGGGGCGCGAGTACGACCACGCGGCAAACGGCGCCTTGTTCGCGCTGTATCTGAGCATTGGGCTGATCCTGGTCGCGATCATCGCCGGCGGCGCAATCTGCGTCTTCACCCTGCGTCAGACCAACAAGCAACTCGGCGCCGAGCCGTCGGAGGTTGCGCTGTTGGTGAGCAATTTTGCCGGGGGCGCACTCAACCAGAACCTGTCGCATGCCGCTTCCGCGCATCCCGGCAGTGTGCTGGCCGCCCTGGGCCGCATGCAGGAAAGCTTGAGAACCGTTGTTGATACGATTCAGCACAACGCGCGTGCGCTGCTCGAATCGAGCAGCGCACTCAACGACTCGACGGAAGACATCGCCTCGGCCAGCCAGCGCCAATCCGACGCCGCCTCCGCCATGGCCTCGGCGGTCGAAGAACTGACGGTGAGTGTGCAGCAGGTCTCGCAGAATGCGGATGATGCGCGCAAGCGCTCGATCCATGCCGGCGAGCTGTCCGAAAGCGGCAGCCAACAGATTCAAAAGATCATCGAGGACAACGAGCAAATCGTGGTCACCGCCAATGAATCGGCGGCGGCGATCGAGTCTCTCGGCCTGCTGTCAAACGAGATCAAGAGCATCGTCAATGTCATTCGCGATGTCGCCGATCAAACCAACCTGCTGGCGCTGAACGCCGCCATTGAAGCCGCGCGCGCGGGGGAACAAGGCCGCGGCTTTGCGGTGGTCGCGGATGAGGTGCGCAAACTCGCCGAACGGACCTCTCAATCGACGGAGGAGATCACCTCGATCGTGGAACGCATCTCCAGCGGCACCGCGCGCGCGGTGAAGAGCATCCACCTGCAGGTCGAGCTGGTCACCGATTGCGCACGGATCAGCCAGGAGGCGGGCACATCGATGGACGCCATTCGCGGCGGGGCGCGAAAAGTCGTCGAGGCGATCAACGATATTTCCTCCGCGTTGCGTGACCAATCGGCGGCCAGCACCGACATCGCTCAAAACATCGAGCAGGTCGCCCAAATGAGCGATCAGAATCACGCCGCCGTCCAGGGGGCTGCGTCCTCCACCAACGCACTGCGCCGAATGGCCACGACCCTGGAGCAGGCCGTCTCGAAGTTCAAGACCTGACAGCACGCGTTTCACCGCATTGAAAAAGGGCGCCCTGGAGCGCCCTTTTTCGGTTCAACGGCTGCCGTTCGACTATTTGTCGCGCAGCGCGTCCATCAAGGCATCGTTGGGGCTGGGCGCGGCCTCGCCGCCCGCGTCCGGCAATCCGGGGAAGGCCGGCGCGCTGCCGTAGTCGGCGCCCTGGTTGATGTTGAGCTCGATGGAGTCGAGATCGACCTCGACCTTGTCGTCGAGGTTGCCGGTGACCAGTTCGGGGAAGGCCAGCATCACCACCAGCGCGAAGATCTGGATGGCGATGAAGGGGATCACCCCGCGATAGATCTGCATCGTCTTGATGCCTTCGATGCGTTTCCCGGTGGTGGTGTCCTCATACGCCGCCGCGGGCGCCACGCTGCGCAGGTAGAACAGCGCGAACCCAAACGGCGGGGTCAGGAAGGAGGTCTGCATGTTCATGCCGATCAGCACCAGGAACCACACCATGTCGATCCCGAGCTTCTCGGCCACCGGCGCGAACAGCGGCAGCAGAATGAAGGCGATCTCGAAGAAGTCGATGAAGAAGCCGAGGATGAACACCACCAGGCTGACCACGATCAGGAAGCCCCACTGGCCGCCCGGCACCAGGCTGAACAGGTGCTCCACCCACAGGTCGCCATTGACCGCGCGGAAAGTGAGCGCGAACACCGTCGAGCCGATCAGGATGAACATCACGAAGGTGGCCAGGTTGCCGGTGGTTTCAAGCGCGCTCTTGACCACCCCGAGCGTCAGCCGACGACGGAGAACGGCCAGCAGCAGCGCGCCGACCGCGCCCATGGCGCCACCTTCGGTGGGGGTCGCCAAACCGATGAAGATGGTGCCAAGCACCAGGAAAATCAGCACCACCGGCGGCACCATCGCCACCATGACCCGCTTGAACAGCGCATTGCCGCGCAGGGTGCGCGCTTCGGGCGGCAGGGCCGGCACCAGATGCGGCTTGACCATCGAGAGGACGAAGATGTAGCCCACCAGCAGCGCGACCAGCAGCGCCGAGGGGATGATCGCGCCCTTGTAGGCGTCGCCCACCGACACGCCGAGCACGTCGGCCAGCACGATCAGCACCAGCGAGGGCGGGATGATCTGCGCCAGCGTGCCGGAGGCGCAGATGACGCCGGCTGATACTTCACGCGAGAAGCCGTAGCGCATCATCACCGGCAGCGAGATCAGGCCCATCGAGATGACCGATGCCGCCACCACCCCGGTGGTCGCCGCCAGCAGCGCGCCGACGATGACGACCGCATAGGCCAGACCGCCGCGGATCGGCCCGAACAACTGGCCGATGGTGTCGAGCAGATCCTCGGCCATCCCGGATCGTTCCAGGACGATGCCCATGAAGGTGAAGAACGGAATCGCCAGCA
>JAGRFO010000307.1 GCA_020446005.1 Rhodocyclaceae bacterium
CATGATGTTCATGATGCCGATGCCCCCCACCAGCAGGCTCACCGCCGCCACCGCGCCGAGCAGGGTGGTCATCACCTGGGTGGTGCTCGACAGGGTCTGGGCGATCTGCTTGGTGTCGAGCACGTTGAAGTCGTCGTCCTCGCCCTCGCCGATGCGGCGCAGTTCGCGCATCAGCGCTTCGAGCCGCGCCTTGGTGGCGGTGGTGGACACCCCGTCGCTGACCGACACCATCAGGCTGCGGACGTCGGTGCTGCCGGTGAGGCGGCGCTGCACGGTGCGCAGCGGCATCACGATGGTGTCGTCCTGGTCGGAGCCAAAGGCGGACTGGCCCTTCTCGCCCAGCACGCCGATCACTTCGCAGGCGAACTGCTTGATGCGGATGCGTTCGCCGATCGGATCGCCGCCGCCGAACAGCTCGCGCCGGATGGTGTTGCCGACGATGCACACCGCGCGCCCGGCGCGCAGCTCGGCGGGGGTGAATGCGCGTCCATCCACCAGGGTCCAGTTGCCGGCGGTGAAGTAGTCGTTGGTGGTGCCGGTGATGGTGGTCGACCAGTTGTTGTTGCCCGCCACCACGGTGACGCTCTTGTTGGCCGTGGGCGCCACCGCCTGCAGCCCGCCGAGCTGGTTGGCCACGTCGCTGACCAACTCGATCTTGAACGGTGCGGCCCCGGCCGATCCGCTGCCCGGCCCGAGGCGCTGGCCCGGCCGCACGATGAGCAGGTTGCTCCCCATCGCCGAGATCTGGTTCGAGATCGCCTGGGTGGCGCCGTTGCCCAGCGTGACCATGGTGATCACCGCCGACACCCCGATGACGATCCCCAGCACGGTCAGAAAGGAGCGCAGCAGGTTGCGGCGGATCTCGCGCAGCGCGAGCAGCAGGGTGTTGCCGATCATGCCGTCACCGCTGGCGTCCGGCTGTCGGCATGAACCCGGCCGTCCACGAAGTGGATCTGGCGCGAGGCGTAGGCGGCCATGTCCGGCTCATGGGTGACCATCAGCACGGTGATGCCGCGCTCGCGGTTGAGGGTCTGGATCAGCGCCATGATCTCGTCGCTGCGCTGGGTGTCCAGATTGCCGGTGGGCTCGTCGGCCAGCAGCACCTGCGGCTGGGTGACGATGGCGCGGGCGATCGCCACCCGCTGCTGCTGCCCGCCGGAGAGTTCCGCCGGGGTGTGGTGCGCCCACGGGGTCAGCCCGACCAGTTCGAGCGCGGCGAGCGCCTGGGCGTGGCGCGCGCGGGCCGATTCGCCGCGATAGAGTAGCGGCAGTTCGACGTTCTCCAGCGCCGAGGTCCGCGCCAGCAGGTTGAAGCCCTGGAAGACGAAGCCGAGATAGCGGCGGCGCAGCAGCGCGCGCTGGTCGCGGTCGAGCGTCTCGACGGGCGTGCCGAGAAAGCGGTAGCTGCCGCTGGACGGGGTGTCCAGACAACCGAGGATGTTCATGACCGTCGACTTGCCCGAGCCACTGGGCCCCATCACCGCGACAAACTCCCCGGCCGCGATGGCCAGGTCCACCCCGCGCAACGCCTGAAACGCCGCCTGACCGCGGCCGTAGGTCTTGGTGACCGCGGCCAGTTCGATCAGGGGGGCGGCGGAGGCGCTCATCGCGCGGTGCTCGCGATGTCGGTGATCACCGCGTCGCCGGCCTGCAACTCGCCCGTCACCACCTCGGTCATGCGTCCGTCCGACACCCCGATGGTGACCGCCACGGCCACCGGCTGGTTGTCGCGCAGGATCCACACCTGCCGCGCGGTGCTCCCGCTGGCCGGCTTGACCGTCTTGGTGGTGGCCGAGCGCGGCGGACGGGGCATCAGCCGGCTGACGAAGGAGGTGCTCGGCGCGGCGCCGGCGGTTGGCGGGGTGAAGCGCAGTGCGGCGTTGGGGACCAGCAGCGCATCGCGCCGGGTGACGGTGACAATCTCGGCGGTGGCGGTCATGCCGGGGCGCAGCGACAGGTCGTCGTTGTCCACCGTCAGCGTGGTCAGGTAGGAGATCACGTTGTCAGTGGTGGTGGCGCCAAAGCTGACCCGGGTGATCGCCGCCGGGTACTTGCGGTTGGGGTAAGCGTCGACCGAGAAGCTCGCGGTCTGGCCGGCCTGCACCTGCCCCACGTCGGCCTCGTCGACATTCACCTCCAGTTCCATCCGCGCCAGATCCTCGGCCAGCGTGAACAGCACCGGCGCCTGCAGCGAGGCGGCCACGGTCTGCCCCGGCTCGGCGTTGCGCAGCAGCACCACCCCGTTGATCGGCGAGGTGATGGCGGCCTTGGACAGATTGGTCTGGGCCGAACTGAGCTCGGCCTCGCGCACCGTCACGCTGGCCTTGGCCGCCGCCAGATCGGCGCGCGCGCGGGCGAGGGTGGCCTTGGCGGCGTCGAGTTCGGCCTGGGAGGGCACCTTGCCGCCGGAGAGCTTGAACACCTTCTCCTGCCGCGCCAGCGTCGAGCGGGCTTCGGTCAGCGTGGCGTCGGCCTGCAGCACTCCCGCCCGCGCCGAGGCCAGCGAGGCCCGCGCGCTGGTGATGGCGTCCTTGAGTTTGGCGGTGTCGAGCCGGGCGATGACCTGACCGGCCTTGACGGTGTCGTTGTCCTCCACCAGCACGGCGGTGATGGTGCCCGACAGTTCGCTGCCCACGTCCACCTGATTGGTCGGTTGGAGGGTGCCGGTGGCCGATACGGTCACCGTCAGATCGCCGCGGGTGACCGGGGTGCGCTGGAAATTGACCGGCGTGCCGTGCTCTGCGCGGGTCAGCGCCCACCCCAGCGCGGCCGCGATCAGGATCAGGACCAGCCACAGCCACCGGCGGTGGCTTTTGCGTGTCGCCGGGTTCAGGTCGAGGGTCGGCGCGGAAGACGGTTGTGTGTCGCTCATGAGGGCTCGCCGTTGCGGTCGGTGGTGGTGGCCAGCGCGTCGGGCGTCCAGCCGCCGCCCAGCG
>JAGRFO010000308.1:0-598 GCA_020446005.1 Rhodocyclaceae bacterium
AAAACGGGCGCCGAAGCGCCCGTTTTCAGATTTCCAACTGGTCTAGACCAGATTAGAAGTCGTGACGAACACCCAGAGCGAAGTGAGTCAGTTCGCTGTTGTTCGCGCTGTTGGTTTCTTCGTCCTTGTTACCATACAGTGCGTACAGGGTGGTGCGCTTGCTCAGCGGGTACAGAGCACCCAGCTGGAAGCCATCAACGTCGGTCTTGGTGGTGCCAACTTCTTTTTCGCCGTCGTAGTACGAAGCGACCAGCACAACCGGGCCAACCGGAGCATTCACGCCGATTTCGATCACGTCGTTGTCGACGTCGTCAGCAGCGCCGGCAGCCATGTCGTCAGAACCGTCAGCATACAGGGCGAAGACTTTGGCAACGCCGAAGTCGTAGTTCGCGCCCAGCACGACTTGGCTCGGTTCGCTGGTGGTGGCGCCAGCAGCTTCAGCCTTTTCCTTGCTGTAGCCCAGAGCAACGTTCAGAGGACCGTTGGCGTACTTGACCAGCAGGCCGAATTCCTTCTGGCTGACATCGCTGGCGGTACCGGTGGCATCAACTTCACCCTTGCCGTACTGAACAGTGGCGGAGAAGCCGGACATGTTCGG
>JAGRFO010000308.1:715-922 GCA_020446005.1 Rhodocyclaceae bacterium
GGTGTATTGACGACCGAGGGTCACGTCACCGAAGCCGCCGGACAGGCCGACATTCGACAGACGGGTGGAGAACGGAGCAGCCAGGTCGGTGCCGGTGTCGGCGCCCATCTTGGCGGTGTCCTTGATGGCCAGTTCGAGGTTGAAGTGGGCCTTCATGCCGTTGCCCAGATCTTCCGAACCCTTCACGCCCAGACGCGAGGTGGTCAG
>JAGRFO010000308.1:994-3561 GCA_020446005.1 Rhodocyclaceae bacterium
GGTAACCGTAGTCAAGACGGCCATACACGGTGACGTTGGACTGCGCGAAAGCCGGAGCGGCGATCATGCCGGCGACGGCCAGGGCGATCAGTTTCTTTTGCATGGATTTCTCCTGTGAATTTAATGGGTTCCGGGGTTGTGCCCCGGTCCTATCGACCTCTCAATTCGAGGGGTTGTGGCGATTTTGCAAATATCGCCCCGGCCGGGCAAGGGAAAGCGACAAATCGGCCGGAAATCGGGGATTTTCTTGTTGCTTTTGTGCAACACGGCTGGGATTCGTTGACCTCGATCAAAAAGCGACCGCGATCGCGAAGTGCAGGCGCAGGGTCCGCTCGGCGTGCCCGTAGGCCACATCGACCGCCAGCGGGCCGGCCGGGCTGCGCCAGCGCGCGCCGAGCCCATAGCCGGGCAGCAGGCGAAAGGCGGGGCGATCGTCGGCAGCGTTGCCGGCATCCACAAACGCCGCCACCCCCCAGTTGTTTTCCCACCAGTGAACGTATTCGGCCCCGAGCAGCGCCATGTAGCGCCCCCCCACCACCGCGTCGCCCTCACGGACCCCGAGGCTCTGGTAGGCGTAACCGCGCACCGATTGCGTGCCGCCGGCGCGGAACAGGAAATCCTGCGGGATGTTGTCGCGGCTCTCGGCGATGGTCATGCCGCCTTCGGCGCGCAGGATCAGCACGTCGCGCGCGCCCACCGGCTGGTAGCGCACCGCGCGGCCGGACAGGCGCAGAAAGTTCTGGTCGGACAGCGCGGCCCGCGCCCCACCGCCGATCTGGCCGCTCACAATGTAGCCCTCGCGCGGGTCGAGCAGGTTGTCGATCTGGCGCACAGTCCACGTCCAGTTGGCGGTGAGCGCCTTGCGATGCTCGCGGGCAGCACCGTCCGGCGCGTAGGTTTCGCGCTGCAGTTTGAAGCCGAGGTGGGTTTCGATATCGCCGCGAACGTGCCGCCGCCCCGCGCCGAGGGCGCGCGTGGTGGTGCGCAGGCCCTGGGTGTCGCTGCGCTCGAACTGCGCGCCGAAGCTGTCCTGATGCGCCTGCCGCGCGGGCGGCAGGAAGACGTCGGCGTAGGCCAGCTGGTGGCGCTGCTCGAGCCGCAGACCGGTGCTGAGCAGCCAGCCGCGATCGAGCCAGTTGGCGTGGCGGTAGGCGGCCTCCACCCGGTGGCCATTGTTGCTGCTGAAACCGGCGCCAAGATCGACCCGCTTGGGCAGCGCCTCGACCACTGTGACCTGCACCGGCACCTCGCGGCTGGCTTCCCCGTCGGTGGCGACCTCGACGATCACCGACGCGAAGTACGGGGTGCCCTGCAGGCTGCGCTGCAAGTCGAGCAGGCGGTCGCGGTCGTAGGGTTCGCCGATGGCAATATCGTTGTAGCGCTCGACCAGCGCCGGCGAATAGATCTCCAGCCCGTCGACCTGTAACACGCCGAGAGTGAAGGCCGGACCGGAATCAACCACCAGTTCAAGCGCCACCCGGGCCTGCTCGGGATCGACCGTGGCGCGCGACAGGCGCAGGCGCGCGGCGGCAAAGTCGCGCTGACTGACCGCATCCACCAGCCAGCCCTTGGCGTTGTCCCACGCGCCCTGACGGAAGGGTTTGCCGGCGCCAAGCGGCCAGCCGGCCTCGATGGCGCGCCGACGCTCGGCATGTTCGGCCTGTGCGATGGCCCCTTCGAAACGCAGTTCGACCGCCCCCACCGTGGCCCGCGGGCCGGGTTCGACCCGCAGGCGGATCGGGCGGCGCGATTCGCCCTCGCGGGTCACGGTGGGGGTGAAGTAGCCCTCGGTGGCGAGCAGGTCGCGGATTTCCGTGCGAGCGCGCCGCACCAGCGCGCGGCGGTCCCGCCCGTCGGCGGTCTCGGGCAGGGCGTCGTCGCGCAATGCGCTGAGGTGGGCTTCCAGCAAGGGGCGCAGCTCTGCCGGTGCCTCCAGCGCCACCGGCGGCTCGGCACGGGCGGGCGTCGCCAGCAGCGAGAACACCATGCACAGCAGGACGGGCAGAGACGCGGGCCATTTCATCCTGCGCATTCTAAGCGGACCCGGCGGCGCGCGCGTCCGCGCCGGAGTTCAGCCGTCGGCGAGGGTCATCAGCGCGGCGTTGCCGCCCGCGGCGGCGGTGTTGACGCTGACCGTGCGCTCGACGATCAGCCGCGTCAGATCGTAGTCCGGGGTCGGGGTGAGCAGCGCGACGATCGGCCCGTCCTGCGCCGCCAGCGCCCCGCGCATGGCCCGCACGGCCTCGGCGGGACCATCGAACAGGATCGCGTCGACCTCTGCCCCCAGCACTGCCGGGACCATCGACACCCGTTCGCGCAGCGCCGCCGGCAAGGCCGCGATCAGCCCGTGCGCGGCCGGATGGTCCTCGATCCGCATCGCGTTGCCGGTGGCCAGCGCGACGCCCAGCTGGTGCAGCCAGCCGGCCGCGTCCTGCGCCACCGCGCCGAGCGTGCCACGCGGCAGAAAGTCCAAGCGGTTGTCCTCGCCGGTCGGCCCCGGCAGACGGCACGATCGCCCGGCCAGGCTGGTCTCGCGCCACCGCCCGATCCGCTCGCGCAGCCACGCG
>JAGRFO010000048.1 GCA_020446005.1 Rhodocyclaceae bacterium
CTGGTGCTGCCGCTCGCCATCGCCTGGCTGATGTGGGTCTCGCACACCGGGCAGATCGTCTGGGGCAGCGCGCTGCACATCGACCTGCTGCTGCCCGTGGCCGGCATCCTCACCGCCACCCCGCTCATGCTCTTCGCCTTCGGCGCGCGGCGCCTGCCGCTGTCTACGGTGGGCTTTTTGCAGTATGTGGCGCCCTCACTCAACTTCCTGCTGGCCATCTTCGTGTTCAAGGAACCCTTCGATGCCGCACGCCTCGCGGGCTTCGTGATCATCTGGTGTGCACTGGCGCTGTACACGGCCGACATGCTGCGGGCCGGGCGGCGTCCATCCGGCGGCTGAATCCAGTACACTGGCGGGCCTCATTGCTCCCTGAAAGTCCCTGATGTACGTGCTCTATGAAGAGAGCGGCGCCTTCAAGTGCGGCACCGTTCTGGTCGACAACGACGCCACCCTGCAAGTCGAAAACACCCACGGCAAGCGGATCAAGCTCAAGCGCAATCACGTGCTGCTGCGCTTCGACGCCCCCGCCGCGACGGATCTGCTGGCCCGCGCCGAGACCGAAGCCGAAGCGCTGGAGGTCGATTTTCTGTGGGAGGTGTGCGGCGAAGACGAGTTCGCCTTCGAGGATTTCGCGCAGGAATATTTCGGCCACCCGCCCGGCTCCATCGAAGCCGCCGCGGTGCTGCTGCGCCTGCATTCGTCGCCGATCCATTTCCATCGCAAGGGCCGCGGGCGCTTCCGCAAGGCGCCGGCCGACATTCTGGAGGCGGCGCTCGCCGGGCTGGAGAAGAAGCGCCAGCAGAGCCTGGCCATCGAACGCATGCGCGACAGCCTGCTCGCCGGCGACCTGCCGCCGGAGTTCGACGGCATGGTCGCCCAGTTGCTCTACCGCCCGGACCGCAACCGCCTCGAAGCCAAGGCCTTCGAGGCCGCCTGCATCGACAGCGGCATGAGCGGCGCGAAGCTGATGCTCCACTGCAAGGCGCTGGGGTCGAGTTACGACTTTCATTACGGCCGCTTCCTGTTCGAGCACTTTCCCGAGGGCACCGACTTTCCGCCGCTCACGCCGCCGGTCGCGCCGGACGATCTGCCGGTCGCCGACGTGCGCGCGTTTTCGATCGACGATGCCACCACCACCGAGATCGACGACGCCTTCTCGGTCACCGCGCGCGCCGGCGGCGGCTGGCGGGTGGGCATCCACATTGCCGCGCCGGGGCTGGGCTTCGGCCGCGGGTCGGACATCGACGCCATCGCCCGCCAGCGGCTGTCGACGGTCTACATGCCGGGCAACAAGATCACCATGCTGCCCGATTCGGTGGTCGACGCTTTCACCCTGCAGGCCGGGCGCACCTGCGCCGCGGTGTCGCTGTACCTCGACCTGAGCCCCGACCTGTCGGTGGCCGCGCAGGAGACGCGCCTTGAGCGCGTGCCGGTGGAGGCCAACCTGCGCCACCACGATCTGGAGCCGGTGTTCAACGACGACACCCTGCTGCACGGCGGCCCCGACTTCCCGTGGAAGAAGGAGCTCGTCCTGCTGTGGGAGCTGGCCACGATCATGGAAGCCGGGCGCGGCAAGCCGGCCACCAATCAGGTGCAGACCGACTACAGCTTTGCGGTCGACTGGGACCGCGCCGACGCCGACGGCCCCGGCGTGGTGAGCATCGGCCAGCGCCTGCGCGGCTCGCCGCTCGACAAGCTGGTGGCGGAGCTGATGATTGCCGCCAACGCCACCTGGGGCAAGTGCCTCGACGAGGCCGGCGTGCCGGGCATCTACCGCGTGCAGGGCGGCGGCAAGGTGCGCATGGCCACCGCCGCCGCGCCGCACGAGGGGCTCGGGGTGGATTGCTACGCGTGGTCGAGTTCGCCGCTGCGCCGCTATGTCGACATGGTCAACCAGTGGCAGCTGATCAGCGTGCTGCGCGGCGAGGCGCCGCCCTTCCCGCCCAAGTCGACCGAGTTGATGGAAGCGGTGCGCGACTTCGACCTCGCCTACAGCGCCTACGCCGAGTTTCAGCGCCACATGGAGCGCTACTGGTGCCTGCGCTGGTTGCGTCAGCGCGGCGATGCGCGCATCACCGCGCGGGTGCTGCGCGACAACGTGGTGCGCGTCGACGGCCTGCCTTTCGTCTTCAAGGTCGGCGGTATGCCGCTGCAGATGCCCGGCGCCCACATCGCCCTCGACATCACCGACACCGACCTGCTCGATGTCGACATGCGCGCGCGCTTCGTCAGCGTGCTGGCCGAGCCGGCGGCGGATGCGCCCGGAGACGACATCGCGCAGTAGAATCCCGTCATGGCCCGCACCCCCCGACTGCAGAACCGCAACCGCCCGCCGACGCCGGCCGCATCGGCGTCGCTGGATTTTCTGCGTGGCGGCTCGCCGGTGCTGCCTTTCGCGCTGGGCCTGTCCTTCCTGCTCCACGCCATCCCGCTGACCATCCAGTTCCGCTTCCCCGACATCGAAAAATCCTTCAAGCGCGACAGCGGACTCGAAGTGGTACTGGTCAACGCCCGCCACGCCCGCGCGCCGGACACGCCCGAAGCGCTCGCCCAGGCCAACCTCGACGGCGGCGGCAATACCGACGCCCGGCAAACCGCCAGCACCCCGCTGCCGCCGCGCGAAACGCGCAAGGACGGCGAGCAGTTGCTGGAAGCCAAGCGCCGCGTCTCGCCGGCCGAATCCGCCCAACAGAAGCTGCTGACACAAGCCAGGCAAGCGCCCGCCCCGGTCGCGGTCGCCACCCGCAACGACATCCCCACCGAGGCCCCGCGCCCCCTGTCGGGCACCGAGCTGGCCGACAGCTCGGCCGCCATCGCTCGACTCGAAGCGCGGGTCGACAAGCAACTCAACGAATACGCCCGCCGCCCGCGCAAGAAGTTCATCGGCGCGCGCACCCAGGAATACCGCTTCGCGCAGTACGTCGAGGACTGGCGCCAGAAGATCGAGCGCGTCGGCACCCTCAACTACCCGGACTCCGCGCGCGGCAAGCTCTACGGCAGCCTGCTGATGTCGGTGGTCATCCGCGCCGACGGCAGCGTCAAGTCGATCAACATCCACCGCTCCTCCGGCCACACCGTGCTCGACCAGGCCGCCGAACGCATCGTGCGCCTGTCGGCCCCGTTCTCGGCCTTCCCCGGCAACATCCGGCGCGACACCGACGAGCTCGAAATCACCCGCACCTGGACCTTCACCAACGCCGACGCGGTGCGCACCGACTAGCTCCCCGAGACCCGCCCATGGACCGTTACGCCGTCATCGGCAATCCGATCGCCCACAGCAAATCGCCCCTGATCCACGCCGCCTTCGCCCGCCAGACCGGCGAGGCGCTTTCCTACGAGGCCATCCTCGGCCCGGCGCACGGCTTTGCCGACACCGTGCGCACCTTCGCCGCCCGCGGCGGGCGCGGCATGAATGTGACAGTGCCCTTCAAGCTCGACGCTTTCGACCTCGCCGATCACCTGTCCGAACGCGCGCAGGCGGCCGGCGCGGTGAACACCCTGAGCTTTCGCGCCGACGGCATCCACGCCGACAACACCGACGGCTGTGGCCTGATCCGCGACCTCACCGGCAACCTCCACTGCCCGCTCGCCGGTGCGCGCGTCTTGCTGCTCGGCGCCGGCGGCGCGGCGCGCGGAGTGCTGCTGCCCTTGCTCGCCGAACGCCCCGCGCAGGTCGTGATCGCCAACCGCACGCCGGCGCGGGCGCTCGAGCTGGTCGAACGCTTTCGCCCGCGGTGCACCCACAGCACGCTCGACGGCGGCGGCTTCGACGCGCTGGCCGGGCAGACCTTCGACGTGCTCATCAACGCCACCGCCGCCAGCCTCGCCGACGCCGCGCCGCCGGTGCCCGACAGCGCCTACGGCGACGGCGCGCTGGCCTACGACATGATGTACGGCGCGCAACCCACCGCGTTCATGAAGGCGGCCGCGGCTGCCGGTGCGGCGCGCTGCGCCGACGGGCTGGGAATGCTGGTCGAACAGGCGGCGGAGAGCTTCTTCATCTGGCGCGGGGTGCGCCCGGCCACCGCCGGGGTGCTCGCCGAGTTGCGCGCCGGGCTGCGCGCGGGGTGAAGGCCATCGGCCGCTGGATCGGCCGCGCGCTCCTCGTCCTGATCGCCACCGTGGTGCTCTACGAGTGCTGGATTTTCGCCCACGTGATCTGGTGGACCCACGCCAATCCGGAGACCACCCGCTTCATGGAACTGCAGCAGACGGCACTGCGCGAACGCGATCCGAAAGCGCAAATCAGGCACCAGTGGGTGCCCTACGCGCGCATTTCGCGCCACCTCAAGCAGGCGGTGGTGGCGGCCGAGGACGACCGCTTCGTCGATCACGAAGGCTTCGACTGGGAGGGCATCCAGATCGCGCTGGAGAAAAACCAGCGTCGCGGGCGCAACGCGGCGGGCGGCTCGACGATTAGCCAGCAGCTGGCCAAGAACCTGTTCCTGACCCCGACCCGCAGCTATCTGCGCAAGGCCCAGGAGGCGCTGATCACGCTGATGATCGAGCTCACCTGGAGCAAGCAGCGGATTCTCGAGGTGTATCTGAACGTGGTCGAATGGGGCGCCGGGGTGTTCGGCGCGGAGGCCGCCGCGCGCCACTACTACGGCGTTCCGGCGGCCGCGCTCGACCCCGCGCAGGCCGCCCGGCTGGCGGTGATGCTGCCCAATCCGCGCAAGTACGAGAAGCACTTCGGCCCTTGGCTGGCGGCCCACGCCGAGCGCATCCGGGCGCGCATGCACCGCTCCGTGGTGCCCTGACGGGGCGATCGCACCGGCCGGTCAAAGCACGTACAATTTGCGCCGGCGCGGCCCCCTGCCGCCCGCCCCGCCGATGGCCGACGACGACATCAAACCCCGCGACAAGGTTCAGGCCCAGCTCAAGGAGGTCCAGGAACTGCTCCACCGGCACGTGCTGGTGGAGTCGCTCGTCCACCGCCAGGACATGCCCCGCCACGACCTGATCGAGGGACTGGTCCACAAACAGCACGCCGCCGAGCTGACCCGCAAGCTCGACGCCCTTCACCCCGCCGACATCGCCTACATCCTCGAAGCGCTGCCGCTCGACGAGCGCCGCTTCGTGTGGGATCTGGTCAAGGCCGAGCGCGACGGCGAGATCCTGCTCGAAGTCTCCGACGCGGTGCGCGAGTCGCTGATTGAGACCATGGCGCCGGAGGAGCTGAAGGCCGCCGCCGGGCAGCTCGACGCCGACGAACTGGCCGATCTGGCGCCGGATCTGCCCGACGCGGTGATGGAGGACGTCTACCTCTCGCTCGACCTCGACGAGCGCGCCCGCCTGCGCGCCGCGATGTCCTACCCGGAGGACGCGGTCGGCGCGCTGATGGATTTCGAGATGGTCACCGTGCGCGCCGACATGCGGCTGGAGGCGGTGCTGCGCTATCTGCGCCGTTTCGACGAGCTGCCCGATCACACCGACCAATTGTTCGTGGTCAACCGCGAGGAACAGCTCATCGGCGGACTGCCCTTCAGCACCCTGTTGATCAGCGATGTGCACAAGCAGGTGAGCGAGGTGATGACCGCCGAGCCCTTCGCCCTGCGCCCGGACGACAAGGCCGAGGACGCCGCCACCGCCTTCGAGCGCTACGATCTGGTGTCGGCGCCGGTGGTGACCTCCGAGAACCGGCTGATGGGCCGGGTGACGGTGGCCGACGTGCTCGACTACATCCGCGAGGAGGCCGAATCCGAGCTGCTCAACCAGGCCGGGCTGCGCGAGGAGGAGGACATCTTCGCCTCGGTGCTCGACTCGGTGAAAAACCGCTGGGCCTGGCTGGCGGTCAATCTGGTCACCGCCTTCATCGCCTCGCGGGTGATCGGGGTGTTCGAAGGATCGATCGAAAAGCTCGTCGCGCTGGCCGCGCTGATGCCGATCGTCGCCGGCATCGGCGGCAACTCCGGCAACCAGACCATCACCATGATCGTGCGCGCAATGGCCACCGGTCAGGTCAGCAGCGAGAGCGGCGCGCGCCTGCTCAAGAAGGAAATGGGCGTCGCGCTGATCAACGGGCTGGCCTGGGGCGGGCTGCTCGGCGCGCTGGCGTGGTGGCTGTACGGCAGCGGCGAGCTGGGCGCGGTGATGACCATCGCCACCACCCTCAACCTGCTGCTGGCGGCCAGCATGGGGGTGGTCATCCCGCTCACCATGGAGCGCTTCGGGCGCGACCCGGCGCTCGGCTCCAGCGTGCTGATCACCGCCTGCACCGACTCCGGCGGCTTCTTCATCTTCCTCGGCCTGGCCACGCTGTTCCTGTTGTAGCGGCCCCGCGCCAAGAATCCATCACGGTTGACCGCGCGACTCCCGGCTCACGCCGGACCGCCCCCTCGGGGGGCAGCGAGCGCAAGCGAACGTGGGAGCCCTACAACGCCGCCATGCCGGCAAACACCTGATCGGCCGCGGCGACGGTGGCCGCGATGTCGGCCTCGCCGTGCGCGCTGGAGACGAAGCCGGCCTCGAAGGCCGAGGGCGCAAAATAGTGGCCAGCCTCGAGCATGGCGTGAAAGAAGCGGTTGAAGGCCGCTCGGTCGGAAGTCATCACCTCGGCAAAATTCTGCGGCACGGCGGCGGCGAAATACAGCCCGAACATCCCGCCAACCGCCTGCGCGCTGAAGCTCACGCCGTGGCGCGCCGCGGCCGCCGCCAGCCCGTCGGTGAGCTGGCGGGTGCGCGCGCCGAGCGCGTCGTAGAAACCCGACGCGCTCACCAGCTTGAGCGAGGCCAGCCCGGCCGCCACCGCCAGCGGACTGCCCGACAAGGTGCCGGCCTGATACACCGGGCCGAGCGGCGCCACCTTCTCCATGATGTCGCGCCGCCCGCCGAAGGCACCCACTGGCATGCCGCCGCCGACCACCTTGCCCAGCGTGGTCAGGTCCGGGGTGATCCCGACCAGCCCCTGCACGCCCTGCAGACCGACGCGAAAACCGGTCATCACCTCGTCGAAGATCAGCACCGCGCCGTGCGCCGTGCACAGGCGGCGCAGCAGGTGGAGGTAGTCATCGCCCGGGCGCACAAAATTCATGTTGCCGGCGAAGGGCTCGATGATGACCGCGGCGATCTCGTCGCCTTTTTCGCGGAAGGTGGCTTCGAGCTGCGCCGGATCGTTGTAGTCGAGCACCAGGGTGTGCTTGGCGAAATCGGCCGGCACCCCGCCGGAGGACGGGTTACCGAAGGTCAGCAGACCGGAGCCGGCCTTGACCAGCAGGCAGTCGGCATGGCCGTGGTAGCAGCCTTCGAACTTGATGATGGTGTCGCGGCCGGTGAAGCCGCGCGCGAGGCGGATCGCGCTCATCGTCGCCTCGGTGCCGGAGCTGACCAGGCGCACCATCTCGAGGCTGGGCAGCAGCGCGCACAGGCGCTCGGCGATCTCGATCTCGCCCTCGGTCGGCGCGCCGAAGGACAGCCCGCGCAGCGCCGCCTCGCGCACCGCCTCGACGATCGCCGGGTGGGCGTGGCCGGTGATGGCCGGCCCCCACGAGCCGACATAGTCGACATACGCGGCGCCGTCGGCATCCCAGATCCGCGCGCCCTCGGCGCGGCTGATGAAGCGCGGCGATCCGCCCACCGAGCCGAAGGCCCGCACCGGCGAGTTGACGCCGCCGGGAATCACCGTCTGGGCGCGATCGAAGAGGGTCTGGTTGCGGTTCATGTTTTTCTTCCGAGTTAAAGGGTCGGGCAGGGCCCGGATGACACCCTGCCGGACGGCGCGCAGCCTTGTCCGGGATCAGGGCAGGCAAACAGGGGGCGATAGGCGGCGGCGCGCGCGGCCGGATGGGGGGCGTCGAACACGTCGGCCACCACCGCCAGCTGGGTGGCGCCGGCGGCGATCAGGGTCGGCGCGTTCTCCAGCGTGATCCCGCCGATGGCCGTCACGCTGAGCGGCAGCGCGGCGCGCGCGCGGGTGAGCAGCGCGACCTCGGCCAGCGGCGCGGCCGGCTTGGTTGAAGACGCGAACATGGCGCCAAAGGCAATGTAATCGGCGCCGGCCACGGCGGCCGCTTCGGCGCGCGCGAAGTCGTTGTAGCAGCTCACCCCCAGCAGCCGCCCCTCGCCGATGCGCGCCCGCGCTGCGTCGAGGGCGCCGTCGTCGCGCCCGATGTGCGCGCCGTCGGCGTCCACCTCGAGCGCCAGCGCCAGGTCGTCATTGACGATGAAGGGCACCCCCGCCGCCCGGCACAGCATCCGCAGCTGCGCCGCCTGCGCCAGCCGCTGCGGCGCCGACCCCTGCTTGTTGCGATATTGCAGCAGCGCCGGCCGGCCGCGGAGCGCGGCCTCGACCCGCCGCAGCAACTGGGCGGTGTCATCGCATTCCGGGGTCACCAGGTACAGTCCGCGCGGGAGCGGCCGGGCGCGACGGGTCATTGCGCGGCCTCCGCCGGGCGCGCCCAGAACATGCGGTCGGGCACCGGCAGGCCCATGCCCATGCGCAGGCGTTCGGCGTCGGCGCGGTGGGCGTATTGCAGCGCCTCCTTGACCGCCAGCGATTCGTCCCGCCCCAGCGCCATCGCCCCTGCCAGCGCCGCCGCCACCGAGGCGGCGAAGCCCAGCGCAGGGGCCGAAACGCGCTCGAACACGTCGCGCTGGACGACCCCGGACGGACCGTGCAGCACATGCACCGCCTGTTGCCCCGCGCCCGGCGCCCCCAGCAGCAGCACGAAGCCGGCGCCGGCATCACACAGCAGCGCCGGCAGGTCGTTGCCGTCGAGATCGTGATCCTCGTCGTCCAGCCCGGCCGCGACCAGGCGCTGCGCGGCGCTGGCGTCGACCACCAGCACGGTGGTCTGGGGCAGGAGCAATTCAAGGGCCGCCGCGAGGTGTTCATCCTCGGCCGCATCGTCGTCGTGAACCTGGCCGGGCACTTCAAGAATCAGCGGCGCATCGGGGTAATCGGAAATCAGCTCAGCCAGCGCGGCGACCAGGTCGACCGAGCCTGGCAGGGTCAGCTTGATGACGGCCACCGGCACGTCTTCGAGCACCATCCGCGCCTGGTCCACCACCAGCTCGCCATCGAGCGCGACGCGGGCGTCGACCTCGGCGGTATCGCGCAGGCATACTTCGGTGACCACGCACAGGGGATAGATACCCATGCTGGCAAGCGTGACCGCATCGGCGGTGACTCCGCTGGCGGAAGTCGGGTCGGCGGAAGACAGGGCCAGCACGGCGGGCGGTCGATGCATCGGGGGTCTCGGCGGGGCTCTGGCGCAGCGGCCAGTCACAAGCAGGGTCAGGAAAATACGGTAAGATGCCGCAGATTTTAGCACCCCCCGTCAAACACCATCGCGCCCCTCCACACCATGGCCGAAACCGACTACAAAACCTTTATGTGCCTGATTTGCGGCTTTATCTACGATGAAGCCGCCGGCCTTCCCGACGAGGGCATCGCGCCCGGCACGCGCTGGGAAGACGTGCCGCCGAACTGGAGCTGCCCGGAGTGTGAAGCGCGCAAGGAAGATTTTGAGATGGTTGAGATTTAATCCAACCCTCAAGAAGCAAAATGACAGTCCGTTAGCACTAGGCGGTGCGACGCGCTTTTGCGCGGACTCGCAACGCCAATCAAGCACAGGGTGATGAGCGTGGATCTGACCGGACTCAAAGTAATGGTGATCGATGACAGCAACACCATCCGGCGCAGCGCCGAGATCTTCCTCACGCAGGCCGGCTGTCAGGTACTGCTCGCCGAAGATGGCTTCGACGCCCTCGCCAAGATTACCGACCACCGCCCCGACGTCATCTTCGTCGACATCATGATGCCGCGCCTCGACGGCTATCAGACCTGCGCGCTGATCAAGAAGAACGCTCGCCTGTCGACCACCCCGGTGATCATGCTCTCGTCCAAGGACGGCCTGTTCGACCGCGCCCGCGGGCGCATGGTCGGCTCCGACGAGTACCTCACCAAACCGTTCACCAAAGACAGTCTGCTGAAGGCGGTTGCCGCCCACACCGCCAGCCAATCCACCGAGTGAGTATCCAGCCCATGCCGATCAAGAAGATTCTCATCGTCGATGACTCCCCCACCGAACGCTATGCGCTGAGCGAGGTGCTGACCAAGAACGGCTATCAGGTCGTCACCGCCGAAAACGGCGAGGAAGGCATCGCCAAGAGCAAGTCCGAACTGCCCGACCTGATCCTCATGGACGTGGTGATGCCCGGCATGAATGGCTATCAGGCCACCCGCACCATCTCGCGCGACAGCGCCACCCGCGCCATCCCGGTCATCATCTGCACCACCAAGAGGCAGGAGACCGACAAGATCTGGGGGATGCGTCAGGGGGCCTTCGACTATCTGGTCAAACCGCTCGACCACCCCGAACTGCTGGCCCGCATCCGGGCCATGGACTGAGCCCATGGCCAAGCGCGCCAGCCTCAGAGAATTTCAGGAAGCCCTGGTCCGCCGGCTGGCCGACGCCAAGTCGGCACCGCGACGCGACCTGCTCGGCCTGCATGCCGGCGACGCCCACTGGCTGGTCGACCTCGCCGATGCGGGCGAGATCCTGCCGGTACCGCCGCTGGCGCCGGTGCCGCTCACCCGTCACTGGTTTCGTGGTCTGGCCAATGTGCGCGGCTCGCTCTACGGGGTGGTTGACCTGTCCGCCTTCTGCGGCGGGGCGCTCACCCCGCTGGCTGGCAGCGCCCGGCTGGTGCTGGTGGCCCAGCGTCAGGGCGCCAACTGCGCGGTGCTGGTCAACAGCACCGCCGGCCTGCGCAGCCCGGAAGATTACGAACCCGACGACACCCCGCCGACCCACACCTACAACTGGGTATCTCGCCATGTCCGCGACCTGCACGGTCGCCACTGGCATCACATCAACGTCATGCGCCTGATTGCCGACCCCGCGTTTCTCGAAGCAAGCGCCGCCTGACCCACCCGCCGAACCACCTCGCTCACCCGAACGGACTGAACGCCATGGCCAAAACTCCTGACTCCGCGACCGCCAACGACACCACCATCATGGAGTCGCAGCCGGCCCAGCCCGCCGCCCCCCGCGCGGGTCTGCGCATCTTTGGCGACAAGCCGGTCGGCGACCAGCTCAAAATCATGATCACCGTGCTGATCCTGCTGGTGGTCGCGCTCGGCGCGCTGATCTGGATGCAAACCCGCCAGGCCAGCAACTCCACCTCCTACCTCTACGCCGCGGGCGAAATGCGCATGCTCTCGGAGCAGACCGCCAAGGCCGGCCAGCTCTCGCTGCAGGGCGAGTCCGGCGCCTTTGCCGAACTGCGCACCGGCCGCGACAACTTCCAGAAGATGCTCGACGCGGTCACCAACGGCGGCCTGATCGACGCCACCGTCGCCAGCTCCGCGGTGCCGCCCAGCCCGGACGCCTTCAACGAGCGCCTCACCACCCTCTCCTCGATCTGGTCCAAGACCGAAAAAGACACTCAGGTGCTACTGGCTCAGGAAAAGAACCTGACCACCCTGGGCCAGTCGGTCAACACGATTAACGAGAAGAACGCCTTGCTGCTCGACGTCACCGAACAGGTCGCCGCGCTCAAGCTGCAGAGCGGCGCCAGCGCGCGCGAGATCGCCACCGCCAACCGGCTGGTGATGCTCACCCAGCGCATCGCCAAGAACGCCAACGCGCTGCTGGTGGCCGACGCCATCGACCCGGAAGTGGCCTTCCTGCTCGGGAAGGACACCAATGGCTTCCGCGAGATTCTCGAACAGCTCAAGGGCATGACCCCCGACGCCACCACCCAGGGCAAGCTCAAGGAGCTTGAAGCGACGGCCAACGAGAGTCTGGGCGCGGTGTCCGGCATTCTGGGCAACATCCAGTATCTGGTGCAGGCCAAGCAGGCCGGCCGCCGGATCATCGACAACGCCGGCCCGCTGTCCGAGGAAGCCCACGAGCTGACCGAACAGTACGCCAGCCACTTCGGCGGTTTCGGCCCGCTCCAGCTGGGGATTACCGCCCTCGGCGTACTGGCGGTGCTGACCCTCGCCGCCACCGTGGTGATGTATCGCGACGATCTGAGCGCCCGCCGGGCCGAAGCCGACAGCCAGCGCCGGAGCGCGGAAGACGAACGCAACATGACCCAGCAGGCGATCTTGCGGCTGATGAACGAAATGGGCGACCTGGCCGACGGCGACCTGACCATCCGCGCCACCGTGAGCGAGGACATCACCGGCGCAATTGCCGACTCGGTGAACTACACGGTCGAGGAACTCGCCGTGCTGGTACGCCGCATCAACGACGCCGCCGGCCGCGTGACCAGCGCCACCGAGGCGGCGCGCAAGACCTCCGCCGAACTGCTCGACGCCACCCAGCGCCAGTCCGAAGAGCTCGAAGACGTCGGCCAGACCGTGCAGGCCATGGCCCGCTCGATGACCGAAGCCTCCGAGCGCGCCATGCAGTCCGCCCAGGTGGCGCGCCGCTCGCTCGACGCCGCCAACAAGGGCACCGAGGCGGTGGAGAACACCATCAAGGGCATGAACGAGATCCGCGACAAGATTCAGGAAACCTCCAAGCGGATCAAGCGGCTGGGCGAATCGTCGCAGGAGATTGGCGAGATCGTGGAACTGATCTCGGACATTACCGAGCAGACCAACGTGCTGGCGCTCAACGCCGCCATCCAGGCCGCCTCGGCGGGTGAAGCGGGCCGCGGCTTCACCGTGGTTGCGGAAGAAGTGCAGCGTCTGGCGGAACGTTCCGCGGAAGCCACCAAACAGATTTCGGCGATTGTGCGGACCATTCAGACCGACACCCACGACGCCGTCTCGGCCATGGAAAACGCCACCCGCGACGTGGTGGCCGGCGCCACCCTGTCCGACTCCGCCGGTCAGGCGCTGGTCGAGATCGGCAACGTGTCGACCGAAGCGGCCGAGCTGATCGAGCAGATCTCGACCGACACCCAGCGTCAGGCCGCCAGCGCCACCCAGGTGGCCGAATCAATGCGCGGCATCCAGGCGATTACCGAGCAGACCACCCGGGGCACCCAGCAGACCGCGGTGTCGATTGGCGAACTGGCCGACCTGGCCGTTGAACTGAAAGGCTCGGTGTCCGGCTTCAAGGTTTGATCGACGCCCACCCGCGCCACGAGGCAGCATTCATGACCGACGCCACAGAAAACGATCTCGGCCCCCTCACCTGGGTCAAAGGCGAAATCGACCAGGCGCTGACGCACGCGTTGGCGGCCATCGAACAAGCCGTCGCCAACGAGGACGAGCGCAGCTCGCGCCTGCAGTTCGCGCAGTCGCACCTGCACCAGGCGCGCGGCGCCCTGTCGATCATCGGGCTGGACGGGCTGACCCAGTTCACCGACGGCCTCGACAAGCTCCTCGGCGAACTGGCGAAGGCCGAAAAACCACTCACCGAGGAAGTCGCCGAGGTGTGCCGGCGCAGCATCGCCGCCACCGGCAACTACCTCGACGAACTCTCCCATGGCGCGCCCGACCAGCCCCTGCGGCTGGCCCAGCTGCACGCCCGCATCGCAATGGCGCGCGGCGTCGAACCGCCCACCGAAGGCGATCTGTTCTACCCCGATCTGGGCGCCCGGATTCCACGCCGCCCGGCCCCCGACACCCTCGACCCGGCCGAAGAGTTGCGCCTCCTGCGCGGGATGCGGATCCGCTTCCAGCAAGGCCTGTTGAGCTGGATGCGCAAGGCCGACGACCCCGCCGGCGCGCGCATGATGTGCGAGGCCGTGGCCGGCATCGAGTCCCGCCAGCGCCAGCAGCAATCGCGCGCCTTCTGGCTCAGCGCCGCAGCCTTCTGCGAAGTGCTGGCCGAAGGTCACATCGCGGTCTCGCCCCACATCCGCCGCCTGTGCGGCCGCCTCGACACCCAGATCCGGCGTTTGCTGGCCGGCAGTCAGCAGTTCCCGGAACGCCTGCACCGCGACACCATGTACATCGTCGCGCGCGCGCCAGCCGCCTCGCCGCTGGTCAAGGCGCTGCACAGCCTGTACAAGCTGCCCGCCCTGCTGCCGCCGCCCAATTCGTCGGTCAGCGAACTGCCGCTCGCCCCGCTGCTGGCCGATCTGCGCGACCAGCTCAACCAGTCCAAGGACGCCTGGAACCAGTTTGTCGAAGGCGCCGCCGCGGCCCTGCCCTCGTTCGAAGGGCGGATGAGCGCGCTGGCCAGCGCCAGCCGCAAGCTCGGCCGCCCCGCCTTCGTGCGCCTGATGACCACCCTGTCGGCCTTTGCCCACTGGCTGCGCAAGGACCCGATGCGCCTCACCGACGCGATATCGATGGAGGTCGCCTCGGCGCTGCTGCTGGCCGACCATGCGCTCGATTCCGGCCGCGTGCCCGACGCCTCCTTCTCCACCCAGGTCGAAGACGCGATCGCCCGAATTGAAGCGTGCTCGCGCGGTGAGACCGTGTCGACCAACAACGCCGCCGGCGCGATCGCCCGCGCCGCGCAGGAACGCAGCGCCACCAAGCAGCTGTGCAAGGAAGTGCTGGCCAGCCTGGCGCAGATCGAGCAGACCCTCGACGCCTTCTTCCGCAACCCCGACAAACGCGACGGGCTGGACGCCGTGCGCAAGCCGGTGCAGCAGATCGAAAGCATCCTGACCCTGCTCGGCGAAACCGAGGCCTACGACTCGCTGAGCGACTGCGAGGCGATGATCGCCCAGCTCGCCGACCCCGAACAAACCCCCGACACGGCGCTGTTCGAGCCGCTCGCCGACCTGCTCTCGGCCCTCGGCTTCTACATCGACAGCCTCGCCCGCGGCCGCCCCGAACGTCATCACCTGACCGGCGAGAAGAACGCCATCGAGGACGCGCCGGCCCCTGTACCCGCCAGCACCGCCGCCCCGTTGGCCGACGAGGCCGTGCCCGAAATCGCCGCCGATCTCACCGCGCCCGCCCTGCCTGACGAACTCGCCCCCCCCGATGAACCCGCGCCCCTCCCGGAAGCGCCACCGCCGCCGGTCGAGGTCGCCGCGCAGGAACACATCGTCGAGCACGAAGAAGACATCCCCGAAGCGCCCTTGCCGGTGCCCGCACCGTCCGAAGAGGCCGCCCAGCTGCTCGCGGCCAGCGAAGAAGAGATCGACGCCGAACTGCTCGACATCTTCATCGAGGAAGCCCGCGAAGTGCTGGCCAACATCGGCACCCACCTGGGCGCCTCGCGCGCCAACCCGGCCGATCAGGAAGCGCTCACCATCATCCGCCGCGGCTACCACACCCTCAAGGGATCGGGCCGCATGGTCGGCCTCAACGCGCTCGGCGAGGTCGCCTGGTCGCTGGAACAAACCCTCAACCGCTGGCTGCAGCTCGACTGGCCGCCCACCGACGCCCTCCACGCCCTCATCGACGACTCGCACCGGCTGTTCGGGGACTGGGTCGAACAGCTCAGCAACGGTGGCCCCACCACCCGCACCGACACCGACCCGCTGGTCGCCGAAGCCGAGCGCCTGCTGGCCGCCGAATCGCCGGACGCCAGCGACGCGATCGACGCTGAGCTTGAAGCGGAAGCCGAGGCCGAACCGGATGTTTCGCCCGAAGCCATCCCTGAATTCGAGCCTGAACTCGAACCTGAATTTGAAGCAGAGACCGAGGCTGAACCTGAGGTCGAAGCGCTCAGCGAGGCGCCGCCCGAACCGGAGGCGCTGTCACTCGACGAGGCAGACGCACCCCCCGCGGAGATCGCCTTCACCCTCGATCTGGACGCAGACGACGCGGCGGCGGACATCACCGAATCCGCCCCCGATGCACCGGCGGCAGAGGCGGACGCGCCGGACGATGAGGACATCGACTTCTCCGACCTCGAAGCCACCGATCTGTCCCTCCCCGCCATCCCGACCCTCGACCTGGGCGACGAATTCGACGCAGGCTTGAGCGAACAGACCCGCATTGAAGCGCTGGAGCTGCTTGAAACGACGGGAGATGAGGCGGCCCCGGAGGACAGCGCGACCGCCGAGCCGCCCAGCTTTGACCTCAACTTCGAAGCGCTCGACATCCCGGCCGAGGACGCCACCGAAACCACCACTCCACCATCCGACACTGACTCGCTGGAGATCGACCTCCCCAGCGAGCTGGACTTCCAGCCCGACACCGCAACGGCACTGGCGCCCGAGTTCGATCTCACGCCGGAGCCCGAACCTGAACCTGAGCCCGAACCTGAACCTGAACCTGAACCTGAACCTGAACCTGAACCTGAACCTGAACCTGAACCTGAACCTGAGTCGGAGCCTGAACCTGAGCCGGAACCTGAACCTGAGTCGGAACCTGAACCTGAGTCGGAACCTGAACCTGAGTCGGAGCCTGAACCTGAGCCGGAACCTGAGCCTGAGCCGGAACCTGAGTTGGAACCGGAGATCGCACAGGCGGCAGCCGACGACAGCGCCGACACAATCCAGATCGGCAGCATCACGCTCTCGCGGCCACTCTTCGATCTGTACCAGGGCGAGGCGCGCCAGCACCTGGCGGTCTTGCGCCATGAGGCGGCGCAGCTCCAGTCCAACCCGACCCGCATCCCGCAGGAAGACGCCCTGCGCGCCGCGCACACCCTGGCGGGCATCTCCGGCACCGCCGGGTTTGACGCCATGCAAAGCCTCAGCCGCGCGCTCGAACACGCGCTGGCGCGTCTGATCGAGGCCCACACCGCGCCCAGCGCCGAGCAAAGCGCGCTGCTGGCGAGCGCCAGCGACACCCTCGACACCATGCTGAGCGAAATCAATCGCGCCAGCCTGCCGCTGCCGACGCCGGTGCTCGAAGCGCAGCTCGACAGTCTCGCCCGCACGCCCCTGGTCACCGAGGATGACTCTCCTCAATTGAGCGAATCGGATCTGTCGAGCGAAGCCGATGATCCCGCCACCGACGACGCCCCCTGGCAGGCCGAAGCAGCCGAAGCGGACGAAACCGCCGCGCCCGAGGCATCGCCGGCCCCGACCGAGGCGGCTGCGCCGGTCGAGATGCTCGACGTGCACGACGACATCGACGAGCAACTCCTGCCGATCTTCCTCGAAGAGAGCGAGGAGCTGAACCACGCCCTCAACACGCAGTTGCGCGAATGGCGCAACGACCTGGATAACCCCGAAATCCGCACCGCCATCGCGCGCTTGCTGCACACCGCCAAGGGCAGCGCGCGGATGACCGGGGCGATGACGCTCGGCGAACACCTACACGCCATCGAGAGCCGGCTTGAGGCGGCCGGCAGCGCCACGCCGGCCTTGCTCGACGAGCTCGAACAAGGCATCGACGTCGCCACCCAGTATGTGTCGCGGCTGGCCCACGGCGAAGCCGACGCCCACGTGGCGGTCGAGCCGGCCGCCCCCAGCGCCGACGCGCCCCCGACCGCCCCGGCTGCCGCAGCGGTCGCCATCGAGGCCGACGACACCGCCGCCGCCAGCGACGCCACCCTGCGGGTGCGCGCCGGGCTGGTCGACCGCTTTGTCAACGAAGCCGGCGAGATCGGGATCGCACGCACCCGCATCGAGGGCGAGCTGCGCACTCAGCGCCGCGCCCTGCTCGACCTCACCGAAAACGTGATCCGCCTGCGCAACCAGTTGCGCGAGGTGGAGATTCAGGCCGACATCCAGATGCAGTCGCGGATGGCGCATGCGGAATCCGAGCACGCCGACTTCGATCCGCTCGAGATGGACCGCTACACCCGCCTGCAGGAACTGACGCGGATGATGGCCGAGAGCGTGAACGACGTGACCACCGTCCAGCACGCGCTCTTGCGCAATCTCGACGGTGCCGACGCCGCGCTGACCGCACAGGGTCGCCAGACGCGCACCCTGCAACAAGCGTTGATGTCGGTGCGCATGACACCCTTCGACAGCCTCGCCGACCGCCTCTACCGGGTGGTGCGCCAGAGCGCCAAGGAACTCGGCAAGCGCGCCAACCTGGACCTGCGCGGCGGGCGCATTGAGCTTGACCGCTCGGTGCTCGAACGCATCACCGGCCCGCTCGAACACCTGCTGCGCAACGCGGTGGCGCACGGCATCGAGTCGCCCGAAGAGCGCCATGCCGCGCGCAAGCCGGAGATCGGCGAGATCACCCTCACCGTGCGCCACGAAGGCAACGAAGTGGTGGTGGAGATGCGCGACGACGGCGCCGGCCTCGACTACGCGCGCATCGAACAGCGCGCCCGCGAGAACGGCACCCTCGGGCCGGACGAAGTGGCCGACGAGCGCCGCCTCACCAACCTCATTTTCCAGCCCGGGCTATCCACTGCCGAGAGCCTCTCGGCGGTCTCCGGCCGCGGCGTCGGCATGGACGTGGTCAAGTCCGAGACCGCTGCCGTCGGCGGGCGGATCGAGGTAACCAGCAGCGCCGGCAACGGCTCCACCTTCCGACTCTACCTGCCCCTCACCCTGGCGGTCACCCAAGCCCTGCTGGTGCGCGCCGCCGGCCGCACCTGGGCGATCCCGTCCAACATGGTGGCGCAGGTCATGGAGCTCAAGCCCGACGCGCTGGCCGCCTTCCGCGAGGCCGGCGGCACCACCTGGCAGGACACCGAATACCGCTACACCTACCTGCCGCAACTGCTCGGCGACCCGGCGGCACAGCCCGAGGTTCATCGCTTCAACTGGGTGTTGCTGCTGCGATCCGGCACGCAAACCCTAGCGGTGCATGTCGACGCCCTGCGCGGCAACCAGGAAATCGTGATCAAGAAGGCCGGTCCGCAGCTCGCCCGGCTGGTTGGCTACGCCGGCGCGACCGTGCTCGGCGACGGCGAGATCGTGCTCATCATCAACCCGGTCACCCTCCACACCGTGCATGAAGACAGCAGCGCGGCCGGGGGCGCGGCCATCGCCATGCCGCTGGCGACGCCGACCCACGTGCCGACGGTGATGGTGGTCGACGACTCGCTCACCGTGCGCAAGATCACCGGCCGCCTGCTCGAGCGCGAAGGCTTCGAGGTGGTGACCGCCAAGGACGGCGTTGATGCGCTGGAGCAGTTGATCGAGCGGGTGCCGGACGTGATCCTGTCGGACATCGAGATGCCGCGCATGGACGGCTTCGACCTCGCACGCAACATCCGCAACGACGAGCGCCTCAAGACCGTGCCGATCATCATGATCACCTCGCGGCTGGCCGACAAACACCGCGAATACGCGCAGAAGATCGGGGTCGAGCATTACCTCGGCAAGCCGTATCAGGAAGACGAACTGCTCGGTCTGATCCGCCGCTACACCACCCCGGCCTAAGCCTTCAATCAACCGCCCGCACGGCCCGAAAACGGGCCAGCGTGCGTTCACGCGCCTGCGCGTGATCAACCAGCGGGGCGGGATAATCCACCCCGACGCGCACCCCGCAGGCGGCCTGATCGACGGGCGGCAGGGTCCACGGAGCGTGGATGAAGCGCGCCGGCAGCGCCGCCAGCTCGGGCACGAAGCGGCGGATGTAGGTGCCCTCGGGATCGAATCTTTCCGACTGGGTGACCGGATTGAAGATCCGAAACCAGGGCTGAGCGTCGCAGCCGGTGGAGGCCGCCCACTGCCAGCCGCCGT
>JAGRFO010000309.1 GCA_020446005.1 Rhodocyclaceae bacterium
TCGGCCAGATCCGGATCAATCCGCAAGGCCGCAACCAGGCGGTGCGCGGGGCCAATCTGGCGCGGGTGACCAACGACCTGATGGTCAAGCTGTCGCAGTTCCCCGAATTCGACGTCATGGAGCGCGCCGAGATCGATCAGGCCCTCGACGAGAAAGCCTTCACCAGCATGGCGCAGGGGCGCTCCCTGCCGGCCGCGATGCGCGAGCTCGAAGGCGCCGACTACATCGTCATCGCCACCATCGACGATTTCCTGATCCGCACCGAACGCAAGCCGGTGCCCTACACCGATGAGGTCCAGACCCGTCATTTTGGCACCGTCGAATCGACCCTGCGGCTGGTTGATGTGCACACCAGCAAGCTGGTCGCGGCGGAAAAGATCCGCCTCAGCGAACGCATTCGCGAGGCCGACGACGACGCCATGGCGGTGTCCGACCTGCTCGACCTGTACTCGTCGGAGCTGGTGCATCGGATCAGTCAGAACCTCAAGTCGCGTCAGGCCGGCGAAGACACCCGCCCGGCGCGCCCGGTGCTCGACGCCGACCGGCCCAAACCCGTCCAGCCGGCCATCCGGAAGCCGAATTTCTGATGCGGAAAGGAACACGCATGCGCACGACAGCTCTCGCCGCCGCCCTCGTGGCACTGTTCGCCGGTTCGGCGCAGGCCCAGGGTTTCAACCCCTTCGAAGCCATCGGCAAGGCGATGGAAAACGCGGCGCAACAGCAGCAACTCCAGCAGGGGCAGGCCGCCCAGCCGACCAATGCCGCCGCCGCGGCGCCGGCCAATGCGGCCAACCAGCTCGGGCTTGCGGTGGCGACCAAGCGCGAGGTGGTCTACGAGGGCTATACCAAGGACATGCAGCCGGTCAAACAGATGCTCGCCGAGGGCAACGCCGGGCAGGCGCTGCAGAGCAAGACGCCGGAGGGTGACGCGCTCGACAAACTCGACATGCTCGGCAACCTCGAGCTGGCCACGCTGGCGCTGGATGCCGAAGCGCTGGAGCAGGCCAAGGACGGCTTTCAGCGTGCCGAACTGGCGCTCAACCAGAAAGACGAGCGCAGCACGGTGGGCGGGGTCTTCTCCGGTGCCAAGGACACCATGCTGTCCGCCCTGACCGGCAATGACGAGCTCGGCGAGTACCCCGGATCGGGCTACGAGCGGGTGCTGATGCTCAACTACAAGTCGATCGCCTACCTGCTCGACGGTGAGCGCAAAGCCTACAGCGTGACCCGCCGTGCGATCGACCTGCAGAACATCGAAAAGCAGCGCTTTGACGAGATGCTTCGCGCGGCCGAGGCCAAGATCAAGGAAGAGGAAGACAAGCAGAAGGAAAAGGGCGCTGAGCTGGGCGCGTATGGCTTCGACGATGTGGTCGACGAGCAATACAAGGCCACCGACAAGATGGCGAGCAAGGTGCCCCATGCCTTCGTCAATCCCTTCGGCTTCTATGTCGCCGGGGTGGTTCAGGAACTCGACAGCTACGAGGACCGCAGCCTGCGCGACAACGCGCGCATCTCCTACCGCAAGGCGCTGGAGCTCAATCCCAAGAGCGCGGTCATCAAGCAGGCGGTGGCCGAGCTGGGCAAACCGGCACCCAAGGGCCGGCGGCTGGTCAACGTGATCGTCGCCGATGGTTTCGCGCCGGAAAAGAAACTGCTCAAGTTCGACCTGATCCTGGGCGCCTCCCTGCCAACCTCGATCGAATTGCCGCTGTACGAGCCGGTGGACAGTCAGGTCGCGCGGGTCGACATCCAGCTGCCTTCCGGCAAACGTCTGGCGCAGGCCTCCGAGGTGGCGGACATCTCCGCGCTGGCGCTGCGTTTCCAGAAGGATGCCGGGCCGATTCACCAGCTGCGCATGATGACCACCGTGATCCGCAACATCATCGAGGGCCAGGCCTGGAACCAGGCGCAACAGCAGGCGGGGATTTTCGGCTCGGTGCTCGGCGGGCTCAAGAAGGCGCGCGACGAGATGGCTCACCCGGACATGCGATCCTGGGTGACCCTGCCCTCGCGCCTGCTCGCGGCGCGGGCCTTCGTGCCGTCCTCGGTTACTCAAGTGCAGGTCGTGGCCTTCGACCGCAAGGGCCGCAAGCTCTCCAGCCAGCGAGTCAACATCGATCGTGAAACGCCGAGCCTCGTCTATGCGCGGGTGATCGACAAGACCATGTACGCCGCCACCAGCAAACCGATGTGGGTGAAATGATGATGAACGCCAGCAAAATGATCGCCGTGTTGTTGCCGCTGATGCTCGGTGCGTGTAATGCCACGTTCCCAAAAAGCGAGCCGGTCGGCCGCCAGATTCAGCAGGACACCGTGGATGCCACCAATCCGCGGGCGCGGCTGATTCTCGGCGGGCAGCGCCTAGTCGGCGAGATCGCGCTGCTTGACGCCCGGATTGGCACGGCCGGCGCGCTCGCCAAGGGCGAAGTGTCGGTGCAGAACCTGAGCAATGACCGCTACACGCTGGAGTACCAGTACGCCTGGGAAGACAGCGAGGGTTTCGCGATTGGCGAGAACCGGGTGTGGCAGCGCTTCGTGCTGGGCCCGCGCGAACTGCGCAGCTTCCGCTCGGTGGCCAGCGATCCCAAAGCCCATCGATTCACCTTCACCGTGCGCCTGCCCGACGACTTTTTCATTCATCAGGAAAAGTACCTCGATCGCAAGTAAGCCCTCCATTCCCCTTTCATTCGGAGCTTCACCGACATGACCTCGATCCACAAACTCCTTCTCGCCGCCGGTATCGCCCTCGCCCTCGCCGGCTGCCAGGCCAACATGCCCAAGTTCGGCGGACAGTCCAATGTGTCGATTGTCGACTCCGGCAGTCGCGGCCACCTGCAGGCCGAACTGACCATGGCCGACTACACCGAGTTGGCGGAAAAAGTGACCACCAAGATGCTCGACTCGCGTCTGGTCACGGCCTGGAAGAACAAGCCGCGCCTGATTCTGGCCAAGCTGCGCAACAACACCGACAACGAAAACATCCGCATGGCGGACATCTACGACCGCATCACCGAAGTGCTGCTCAACTCCGACACGGTGCGCTTGGTCGACCAGTCGGCGACCAGCTTCGATTACGTGGTGCGTTCGGAGCTGTCGTCCAACCGCCAGTACGGCGAAGGCGGCCAGCAGCTGGTCGGCTACAAGCTCGAACTCAAGCTGTTTACGATCAGTGGCGAAATGAAGGGCCAGTGGTCCGGCACGCTGACCCTGGCCAAAGGGCAGAAGTCCTTCCTCTGAGCCTCAAGGTCCTGTCGCCGCGCCGGCCGTCGGCCGCGCGCGGCGCTTCAGCTTTTGCGGCCGCGTGCCGTATACTGGGCACCCTTTCCGAGGAGCGCTGCGAGGTCACCCCGTGTGCCCCAGGCTCGGAAGCCGCCCGCAGCGGTCAGAATCAACGGCGCTCACGACCTCAACCCGTGCCGGGCACGGGAGGTGCGTGAGACAGCATCGAGCTCCCCCCTCCCCCCGGTCATAGCATGGAGCATCCCATGAACGCTGTGACTGACTTCAACGATTACGTGATTGCCGACATCGCGCTGGCCGGTTTCGGCCGCCGCGAGATGAACATTGCGGAAACCGAAATGCCGGGCCT
>JAGRFO010000006.1:0-21172 GCA_020446005.1 Rhodocyclaceae bacterium
TCGCTGATCGAGGCCGCCGCGCGCGAGGCGCTGGAAGAAACCGCGCACCCGTTTACGCCCACCGCGCTGATCGGCATCTACCAATGGACCCGGCCGGATGGCGAGGTCACTTATCTGCGCTTTTCGTTTGCCGGCGAAGTGGGCGAGGTGATTGCCGGGCGCGCGCTCGACGCCGGCATCGTGCGCGCGCTGTGGCTGACCCGCGACGAGATCGCGGCCTGCCGCGCGCGTCATCGCAGCCCGCTGGTGCTGCAATGTGTCGACGACTACCTGGCCGGACGCCGCATGCCGCTGGCGCTGCTGCGCCACTACGACGGCTGATGCTCGCTCGCGCCGCGTTTGTTCTCCTGTGGGCCCTGCCGGCGCTGGCGCTGGCCGCGGTGGAGGTGCCCATCTGTTACAACTACGGTTGCCTGGCGGAGGCCACGGTGCGCTACGACGAGGCCACCCTGACCTCGATTGCCGCCCGCCTGCGCGAAGCGCGCACCGCCGCGCAGGAGCGCATCGCGCTGGCCCAGGTGATCGGGCGCTTGTATCGCGAGGCCGGCCGGCAATCGCCGATTCACGTCGATCGTCCGGGCGACTACCTGGATGAAGGGGTGTACGGCAAGATGGACTGCATCGACCACGGCACCTCGACCACGCGTCTGCTGGAGATGCTCGAGGCGCGTGGTGCGCTGCGTTTTCATCGGGTGTTGCCGCAGGTGCGACGCACGCGCTTCATTTTTCAGCATTTTTCGGCGGCGGTCGAAGTGGTGACGACAACGGAAACCAGCGAGGATGCGGCGCCGGAGCGCTACGCCATCGATACCTGGTTTGGCGAACATGGTGCGCCGGCGGTGGTGTTGCCGCTGGCCGACTGGCTGGATGGAGAGGGACCGAATGTCCGGTAAGCAGGATCCGAACGGGATGAAGGTGGTGGTCGGCATGTCCGGCGGGGTGGATTCGTCAGTGGCGGCGCTGCTGCTCAAGCAGCAAGGCTACGCGGTGGTTGGCCTGTTCATGAAGAACTGGGAGGACGATGACGACGACGCGTACTGCTCGACCCGGCAGGATCTGGTCGACGTCGCCTCGGTGTGCGACGTGATCGGCATCGACCTCGAAGTGGTCAACTTTTCGGCCGAGTACAAGGAGCGCGTGTTCGCCGACTTCCTGCGCGAATACGAGGCCGGGCGCACGCCGAATCCGGACGTCCTGTGCAACTCCGAGATCAAGTTCCGCAGCTTCCTCGACCACGCCATGCAGCTGGGCGCGGACCGGATCGCCACCGGCCACTACGCCCGCGTACGGCAGTGGCACAACGACGGCCGCAGCGAATTCCAGTTGCTCAAGGCCGAGGACGGCACCAAGGACCAGAGCTACTTTCTGTACCGGCTCAATCAGCAGCAACTGGCCAGAACCCTGTTCCCGCTGGGCGATCTGTACAAGCGCGATGTGCGCAAGCTGGCTGAGGCGGCCGGGCTGCACGTGCATGACAAGAAGGATTCGACCGGCATCTGCTTTATCGGCGAGCGGCCATTTCGGGAATTTCTCGGCCGCTATCTGCCGGCCCGCCCCGGCGAGATTCGCGCCCTTGACGACAATGCCTTGCTCGGCGAACACCAGGGCCTGATGTATCACACCATCGGTCAGCGCAAGGGCTTGATGATTGGCGGCGTCAAGGGCAATCAGGATGCCGCCGGCGAGCACGAGGCGTGGTACGTGGCGGGCAAGGATGTGGCCTCCAATGTGGTGTACGTGGTGCAGGGGCACGACCATCCGGCCCTGCTGCGCGACCGGCTCGAGGCCATCGACCTGAATTGGGTCGCCGGCCGCGATCCGCACACCCACTGGGTCTACACCGCCAAGCCACGCTACCGCACCAGCGACCAGGCCTGCCAGATCGACGCGATCGCCGGCGGGCGGGCGCAGATCGCCTTCGCCCAGCCGCAATGGGCGCTCACGCCCGGCCAGAGCGTGGTGGTGTATGAATCGAAGGTGTGCCTGGGCGGCGGCATCATCGCCGCCTGAGCCGGAGCGTCGGCGGGTCGCCGGTCAGGCCACCCGCACCGCCTCGGGATTACAGTCCCGGCTGCTCCAGCGCTCGCGGTAGCTGTTGCAACGGTCGATGAATTGTTTTGTGCTGAGGGGCATCGGCACCCGGGCGCGGGTGATGTAGGTGACCAGATCGGTGCCGCCGCACAATACCTCCAGCCCCTCTTCGGCCATCCGCAGCTGGGCGCGCGAGGCGCGCGCGGGCAAGGTCGGGCTGAAGCGGGAGAGCTTCTCGCCCGCCACCACGAAAGCCGGCCAGATGTTGAAAATGCCCGGATCGGTGCGCAGGGTTTCGCATTTGGCACGGGCGGCGTCGGCGTAGAGCAGGATCAGCGGCCCGATGTGCTTGAACGCCGGGTTGTCGGCGAAGGTCTCGACCAGGGTGTGGGCCAGACGGTCGATGTCGCGCATGGTCTGCGCGATCTTGATGTAACGGCTCTCGTAGAACGCATCGATCGGGATCGAGAACGCGCGGAAGGGCTCGCCCCACAACTCGTCGATGCCTTCCTCGCCGGACAGGTGATTGACCAGCTTGCCCAGCTCCAGCGCCTTTTGCAGACAGCCGCCGCACTGGCGCATGAGCGGATTGTCCTGCTCGATGTCCACCCCCATCGCCTGCAGGTCCACCAGCTTGGTGAAGATGTCGGCGGCGCGGTTGAACAGCGCGCCGGCGAGCATCCCGCCCTTGATGCGCTTGAGCTCCGGGTTGGTTTCATTTTCGTAGGCTGCGCGCGCCTCATCCAGTCGTTTGCCGGGGATGTTGATGCCGTGCTCGACATGGTTGAAAAGCCGCCGGGTCAGCGCCTCGATCAGCTTCTTTTTCGCCGCCAGGGTGTCTTCGGGGGGGTCGTAGACCTTGATCCAGAAGCCGCCGTACTGTACGCGCAGGCGCCCGTTGATGATGCTCCGGGTGCCTTCAGGGGGTTGTTCGCTCATGGGGTGACCGCCAGCGTTGGATGCTGTGTTATTGGTGTCTAAAGATCGGTTGTCAGTCTAATTCAAACGTTTACTTTTGTGCAGAGCAGCGCGGATGAACGGAGTGCGACATGGGTTCAGCCGTCGACGCCGGATTTGCCCGCGACGCGTGCCCGCCGCGGTTGGCGGCGCTTGCGCAGGACGTGCAGCCGCCACAGGCCGAGTGTCAGGTAATAACCAGCCACCGCGCTGCTCACCGCCATGATCAGCATGCCCAGCAGCAGCGGCTGGCCGATGCCGCCGAGCCATTCCCAGGCATGGCCGACCCACGCCCAGAAACTCTCGATCACCGGCGGTTCGGCACCTTGCGGGGTGGGCGTGACGCCCATCACCCGGGCGCCGAGGTGATAGGCAAAGTAATACAGCGGCGCGTAGGTGAAGGGGTTGCTGATCAGGGTGCTGAGCGAGGCAATCCACAGATTGGCGCGCAGGGTCAGCGAGACGATCACCGCGGCGGGAATCTGCGCCACCGGAATCATCAGCCCGAAAAAAGCGCCAATCGCCACCGCCTTGGCGACGTTGTGGCGGTTCAGGCGCCACAGCGAGGGGTCGTGCAGGCGCGGCCCGAGCCAGCGCAGCAGACGATGCTCCTTGATGCTTTGGTGAGAGGGCAGAAAACGGCGGAACATGAGGCTCCTGGTCGATCGCGTCGCCATCGCAGGCGTGGCCGGAGGCCTAGCCTAAGCGACCAAACTGAACGCTTGCTGACACCCGCGATGCGAAAGAACGCGTCGCGCAGTCAGCCGGTACATTCCGATTTATAGACCCGTTGACCGGCCGCGTCGGGGAGAGGTTCAAGTCGCGCGCGCCGCGCCGGCTTAGAGCAGATCGGGGGAGATCACGCCGCGCAGCACGGTCTGGGTTTCGCCATTGCGCACGCGGTTGGTAAACCACCACAGGGCGCCTTTCTTGATCGTCCAATCGGCTTCGTGACCGGCCAACAGCAAGGCCGCCAGGTTGCCCAGCGCCGGTTGATGGCCGACGATCATCGTCGCGTCTCGCCCCTCCGGCCAGCCGGAGGCGGCCACAATGCCGGCGATGCCGTGTTCGGGGGCGAGCGCCGGGATGAGCTCGAACTGATCGCTGAACGCCGCCGCGGTCTGCCGGGTGCGGACGGTCGGGCTGGCCAGCACGCGCAGCCGCTTGGGGCGATTGGCGTGCAGCCAGGCGGCCACCTTGGCGGCCTGCTTGTGTCCGCGTTCGGTCAGCTCGCGCGCATGGTCGGGGATGCCATCAACGGCTTCGGCATGGCGCCACAACAACAAATCCATGGGTTCTCTCGTTTCGGTTTGAAGGGCCGGCGTCAGGCTTTCCAGGGGGTTTTGCCCCACAGCAGCGGCTCGATTTCAAGCAGGATGCGCCGCCGCACGCGGGCGCAGCGCGGCGCATGCCAGCCGATCAGGAAGTGTGCCGGGGCGCTCAGCGCGGGCTGTGCCTCGCTCCAGTTCAGGACGTGGTTGCGGGCGATCTCGACATCGTTCAGATAGCCCAGCAGATCCTGCCCTTCGCGCAGCATGCGGATGTGCTGCTTGAGGGTACGGGCGTCGAACAGCGGGAGGAAAAACTCCGCGCCGTAGCGCAGCTGCTTGAGGCTCACGCGCAGCTCGTGGAGGTCTTCCGGGGCGGGCGCGCGGGCGGCGGCAAAGCGCTTGCGGGCACGTTTGCGCAAGGCGCCCAGCTGCAGGCGGGCGAAGGTGCTGAGGTCGGCCGCGGCGTCGAGGGCGTTGCCGTCCAGGGCGTTGAGCTGCGCCGCAAGCGCGAGCATGCGCTGCCCCTGGCGGGGGTCGGCGGTGAGGTCGCCCGCCGCGCCGCGGTGGGCGTCGACCTGTGATTGGGCGTGCGCGCGCAGACCGTCGAGAAAGTCCGCCGGCATCAAAGGGCCGGGCTCAACGGGGGCGAGGATGTCGTGCAGGAAGACGTCGACATCGCGCGTGCCGCCCAGCTCGGTAGCCGCCGTGCGCAGGGTGGCAGACCACTCGTCGACGAAGGTCGGGGGCAGCGCCGGGGCGAACAGCTTGATCAGCGAGCGCAGGCGGCGCAGCGCGATGCGCAGCTGGTGGATGTACTCCGGGTCGTCGTGGTCGCCCATCGCCAGCGCGTTGGCCTGCCATTGGTGGAGGCAGTCGCCGGCCAGCGCGCGAAAGGCGTCGAGCGGCGATTGCTGCGGGTGCAGCGGCGACTTGCCGGCGCGGGTCGGGGTCTCGGGGGCGTTGGCGAACAGGCGGTAGCCGCGCTCGGCCTTGCTGCGGTCGGCCGGCAGCAGCGGGATGTTGTCGGCGAGCTGGCAGGCGACGGCGAACAGATCCTGCGCCTCGCCACTGACCAGTTCCAGCTCGATCTCGCAGATCGGCGCGCTGCGTTCGTTGGCGTCGATGGTGCCGGTGTCGACCATCAGCAGAATCTCGACCTCCGGCGTCGGCCGCAGGCGATAGGTCTGGCGGCGGAAGCGGGTGGTGAACACCGGGGTGAGTTGGTCGCGCAGGGCGTTGAGGCGGCGGGCGAGCGGGGCGTCCTCGATGGTGTCGAAATCGAAGCCGCCGATGAAGGGCTGCTCCCACTCCGGCCGCGCCGACAGCCCGCCGCTGGAAGGCGCCGCGCATTTGACAGTCTGCAGCCACGCGCGGCCTTGCTTGCGGGTGCGGACCGCGACCTTGTCCTCGCGCAGCGTCAGGGTCGGGGTGTCGTAGTAGGTGTTGAGCAGGGTTTGCGCGTTGCCGAGCTTCTCCGCGCCGGCGATCAGAGGATGGCGGCGCAGGGCGGTCAGCGCCGTTTTGGGGAGCGCCAGTTTGAGTTCGATTTCCGTGCTCATCGCGTGTCCATTATCCGCGCTCTTGCTTGGAGGGCGTATTACGGTTTGATGTCGACGCGCCCTGCAGATACCCCGGCGTTCAGCCCTCGGCGCGCCAGTGACCGGATTTTCCGCCCTGTTTTTCGAGCAAGCGGACGCCGGTCATGGTCATCCCGCGATCGACCGCCTTGCACATGTCGTAGATGGTGAGCAGCCCGACCTGCACCGCGGTGAGCGCCTCCATCTCCACCCCGGTACGGCCGACCGTCTCGCTGGTGGCGGTGCAGGTGACGGCGCTGGCCGCGGCGTCGAGCACGAATTCGACCGCCACCCGGGTGAGCGGAATCGGGTGGCACAGGGGAATCAGGTCGGCGGTGCGCTTGGCCCCGCCAATCGCGGCGATGCGCGCAATGCCGATCACGTCGCCCTTTTTGGCGCTGCCGTCGCGGATCATGGCGAAGGTGGCGGGCGCCATCTCGATGCGGCCTTCGGCCACCGCGACGCGGCGGGTTTCCTGCTTGGCGCCGACGTCGACCATGTGGGCCTGGCCGTCGGCATCGAAGTGGGTCAATCGGTCGGTCATCAACTGTTACCGGAAGCGGGCAAGGGAACTGGGGCGGGGCGCGGCTATCATAGCACCACGATGATCAGACCCTGCCTCGCCTTTGCGCTCAGCGCCAGCCTTGCGTTCAACAGCGTCGCCGCCGGTTTGCCCGACCTGGGCGATGCTTCGGCGGCGGACCTCTCGCCTGCCACCGAGCGCCGGCTCGGCGAGCAGATCATGCGCGACATCCGCTGGAACGAACCGAGCTATCTCGACGATCCGGAAGTCGAAAGCTACCTCAACGCGCTGGGCGGCCAGCTGGTGGCCGCCGCCGGGGGGGAGAGCAGCTTCCGCTTCTTCGCCATGCGCGACCCCACCCTCAACGCCTTCGCCATGCCCGGCGGCTACATCGGGGTGCACACCGCGCTGATCCTCGCCGCGCGCACCGAATCTGAGCTCGCCGCGGTGCTGGCGCACGAGATCGCGCACGTGAACCAGCGCCACATCGCGCGCATGGTTGGCAAGCAGGGGCAGTCCAATCTGCTGATGCTGGCCTCCCTGCTGGTGGCGGTCCTCGCTGCCGGGAGCAGCGATCAGGTGGCGCAGGCGGCGGTGGCGGGCGGCGCGGCGGCGGGCATCCAGAGCCGGCTGGGCTACACCCGCGAGTTCGAACGCGAGGCCGACCGCATCGGCCTGAGCACGCTCGAAGCGAGCGGTTTCGACGTGCGCGGGATGCCCGGCTTCTTTGAGCGCCTGCAGCGCGAGAGCCGGCTGTACGAGAACAACGCGCCGGCCTATCTGCGCACCCACCCGCTGACCGTCGAACGCATTGCCGACATGGAAAACCGGGTCGCCAAGATGCGCTATCGGCAGGTGCCGGATTCCGACGATTTCACCCTGGTGCAGGCCCGCCTGGCCACCGCCGCGGGCAGTGCCGCCGACGTGCTGGCGCGCGAGCATAAAGCGTGGGCGAGCGCGTCAAAACCCGGTCCGGCGCAGCGTTATGGCTACGTGAACGCGCTTCTGCGCGCCGGCCAGCTCGACGAGGCGTGGCGCGTCTTCGGCGGTTTCGCGCCCGCCGAGCGCACCGCCATGATCGCCGCGCTGGGGGCCGAAGTGGCCGTCGCACGGCATGACTGGCGGGGCGCCGAGGCGCTGCTGAGCCCGGCCATCGCCCGCTTTCCGAATGCGCGCTACCTGCATTACCGGCGCGCCGACGCGTGGACCGCCGGCGGTCAGGCGCGCCGCAGCATCGACGCCCTGCGCCCGTTGGCCGCCGACTACCGCGAGGACGTCGAGCTGTGGACCCGGCTGGCGCAGGCCTACCAGGCCGCCGACGAGACGCGCGAATACCACCGCGCGCAGGCCGAGGTGTATGCCATGCAGGGCCTGTGGATGCCGGCCACCGAGCAGCTCGAACTGGCGCGCCGCAGCGGCACCGCGGATTTCTACGCCCAGTCCGCCATCGACGCCCGATTGCGCGAACTGCGCACCCGTGCCGACGAGGCGCGCGACCTGGAACGGCGCAGCGGGCGCTGAGCCGGTTGGCGCGGCGCGGACAGTCGCACTAGAATGGCCCCGATCGCCGCCGCTGGACGGCGAAAACGATACGCCAAGAGAGACCCATGAATTTCGATTTCCACGTGGACGCCACCGGCCTGAACTGCCCCCTGCCGATCCTGCGCGCCAAGAAGGCGCTGGCCGGGATGAAGGCGGGGCAGGTGTTGCGGGTGCTCGCCACCGACCCCGGTTCGGTCAAGGACTTCGCCGCCTTTGCCCGCCAGACCGGCAACGAGTTGCTCAAGAGCAACACCCTCGAGGCCGGCAATTTCGAATTCTTCCTGCGCCGCAAGTAGCCATCGCCCGCGTGTGGCCGTCTGGACGCCCCGCTGAGGGGCGTTTTGCGTTGGCCCGGTCAGCGGGTCAATCCCGCGCCAGTTCGCGCAGGTCCGCCACCGGCAGCGAGCCAAACGCGGCCGACAGGGCATAGTCCACCAGCTGTGCCGCGCAGGCCTGCGGCGAGACCAGCACGCCGTCGCGCTTGAGCGCCTCGAAGCGCGCGCGGGCCGGGAATAGGGCTGCGTCGCTGCCGCGCACTTCGGCCTGCATGTCGGTATCCACCACGCCCGGCGCGAGGCTGCAGATGCGCAGGCCGGGGATGGCTTCCAGCGCCACGCCGCGGGCGTGATGGTCCAGCGCCGCCTTGGTGGCGCCATACACGTCCCACCCGGCGTAAGCACCGCGCGCCGCGCCGCTGGACACATGCACGATGCGCCGATCGCGTGCGCCAGGGGTCGCCGCCACCCAGGCATCGGCGAGCGCCAGCGGGGCCGTCACGTTGACGCGCACCGCCCGCGCAATCGCCGCCGCGCCCTGTCCGCCGAGCGGGCCGACCGGCTGCAGCGTGCCGGCATTGTTGATCAGCAGCACGGCGTGCTCGTCGGCCACGAAACGCGCCAGCGCGCCGCCGGCCAGCCAGCGCTCAAGCGCGTCGGTGTCGGCCAGGTCAAGCGTGACGTGGGTGTAGCGGGGGTGTGAGGTCGCCTCGGAGGGCTGGCGTGCCAGCCCGAGCACCTCGATCCCGCGCGCCAGCAATTGCGCGACCATCGCCGCGCCCAGACCGCGACTGCTGCCGGTGACCATGGCTTTCATTCGATCGCTCCTGCGGGGGGTGTCTGCCCGACAGGGTAGCGGATTCGCGGACGGCGCGGCTTGAACGGGGAGGCGATCCCGGCCATCATTTGGCGCACCCTGCGGTCAGCCGACTCACCCCAGCACAAGGAGCCCCGACGTGGCGTCCGTGAATCCACCCGAGGTCCTCAATGCCGCGCTGGCGCAGGCGATCGAGCCACTCAGCGGCGTCAACCTCGCTGGCGCCGCGCTGCAGCCGGTGAGCGGCGGCAGCATCAACCGGGCGTATCGCGTCGATGTGGGCGGGCAGGTGTTTTTCCTCAAGCTCAACCGGGCCGAGGCGCTGGCGCAGTTCGAGGCCGAGGCCGATGGCCTGGCCGCGCTGGCGGCGACCGGCGCCTTTCGCGTGCCGCGCGTGCTGGGCTGTGGCGGCAGCGAGGCGGCGGCTTTCCTGCTGCTCGAATTTCTCACGCTGCGGCCGCTCGCCAGTGACGCCGACGGACAGTGCTTTGCCGAGGCGCTGGCGCAGCTGCACCGCGACACTGGCGAGCGCTACGGCTGGCCGCGCGACAACTTCATCGGCGGCACGCCGCAGACCAACACCCCGCAGGATGGCTGGGCGCGCTTCTTCGTTAAACAGCGTCTCGCGCCGCAGATCGAAGCTGCGCGCGCCCAGGGCCATGCCGGCGCGCTCGGGCGCGACGCCGACGCCTTGCTCGAGCGCGTGCCCGGCCTGTTCGTCGATTACCGTCCGCCGCCCAGCCTGCTGCATGGCGATCTGTGGCACGGCAACGCCGCCATCGACGAAGCCGGCCGGCCGGCGATCTTCGACCCGGCGGTCTATCGCGGTGACCGCGACGCCGACCTCGCCATGTGCGAGCTGTTCGGCGGCTTTCCGGGCAGTTTCTATGCCGCCTACCGGCGTGCCTGGCCGCCCGCTGCCGGCGGCGAGCAGCGCAAGTCGCTCTACAAGCTCTACCATGTGCTCAACCACCTCAACCTGTTCGGGCGCGGCTATCTCGGGCAGGCGGAGCGGATGATCCGCGCGCTGTATGCCGAATTGCGGCGCTGACGGGACGCATCGGGGCGGCCTCTGGTATCGTCCCCGGCCATGACGACCATGCTCTCCGTGTCCTGCCTCTCCAAGGTCTACCAAGGCGGTTTTGTTGCGCTCAAGGACATCAATCTCGACATCCGGCGCGGCGAGATCTTTGCGCTGCTGGGGCCCAACGGGGCGGGCAAGACCACCCTGATCAGCATCATCTGCGGGCTGGTGAATGCCTCGGCGGGGAAGGTGACGGTGGACGGTCACGACATCGTGGACGACTACCGCGCGGCGCGTTCGCTGATCGGGCTGGTACCGCAGGAGCTGACCACCGATGCCTTCGAGACGGTGTTCTCGGCGGTGAGCTTTTCGCGCGGTCTGTTCGGCAAGGCGCCGAACCCGGCCTACGTCGAAAAGGTGCTGCGTTCGCTGTCGCTGTGGGAGAAGCGCAACAACCGGATCATGACCTTGTCGGGCGGCATGAAGCGCCGTCTGCTGATTGCCAAGGCGTTGTCGCACGAGCCGCGCATGCTGTTCCTCGACGAACCGACGGCGGGCGTAGATGTGGAGTTGCGCCGCGACATGTGGAACCTTGTGCGCGGCCTGCGCGAGGACGGGGTGACGATCCTGTTGACCACCCATTACATTGAAGAGGCGGAGGAGATGGCCGATCGCATCGGGGTGATCCGCAAGGGCGAGATCATTCTGGTGGAGAGACAAGGCGACGCTGATACACAAGCTGGGCAAGAAGCAATTGACGGTGCATCTGCAATCGCCCATCGACGCGGTGCCCGAGGCGCTGGCGGGCTATGCGCTGGAGCGCGGCGAGGACGGCCACGCGCTGACCTACACCTACGACACCGAGCGCGAGGAGCCGGGGATTGCCGAACTGCTTGCGCGACCTGAGCGGCGGCCGGGGTCGCCTTCAAGGACGTCAATACCCGGCAAAGTTCGCTGGAAGACATCTTCGTGAGTCTGGTGAAGAAATGAATCTGTACGCCGTCCAGCGCCATCTACCGCTTCGAAATGGCTCGCGCCTGGCGCACGCTGACCCAGAGCATCATCTCGCCGGTGCTGTCGACCTCGCTGTATTTCGTGGTCTTTGGCGCGGCCATCGGTTCGCGCATTCCGGAAGTCGAAGGGGTGAGCTACGGCAGCTTCATCGTGCCGGGCCTGATCATGCTGGCGCTGCTCACCCAGAGCATTGCCAACGCCTCGTTCGGCATCTATTTTCCGCGCTTCACCGGCACGATCTACGAAGTGCTGTCGGCGCCGGTGTCGTATCTGGAGATCGTGCTCGCCTACGTGGGGGCGGCGGCCAGCAAGTCGCTGATTCTCGGCGCGATCATCCTCGCCACCGCGGGGCTGTTCGTGGACATCCGCATCGAACATCCGGTGTGGATGCTGCTGTTTTTCGTGCTGACCGCGATCACCTTCAGCCTGCTCGGCTTCATCATCGGCATCTGGGCCGACGGCTTCGAGAAGCTGCAACTGGTCCCGATGCTGATCGTCACGCCGCTGACCTTCCTCGGCGGCAGCTTCTACGCCATCAACATGCTGCCGCCGTTCTGGCAGACGGTGACCCTGTTCAATCCGGTGGTGTATCTGGTGAGTGGTTTTCGCTGGAGTTTCTACGGCATTGCCGACGTGAGCCCGGCGCTGAGCCTGGCGATGACGGTGTTGTTTCTCGCGGTGTGCATCGCCCTGGTGGGGTGGATATTCCGCACCGGCTACCGCCTCAAGCCGTAAGGACGGATCAGCCCGGGGAGGGTGTCGATCCGGCAAATCGACGGGAAAAACCCGCGCTTCTCCCGGGTGACGCCGCCCGGATCGATCCGTAGAATTAATCGTCATCATGCCCGGCGGCTGGACCGCGGGGCTGTCGCGTTGCACGGGTCCTTGCGACCACTACCGAGGCGGGTCGTTTGAGCAAACAGCTGCAGAAGTTTCTCCAGTCGCTGGTCGATAGCGTGCGCGATCTGGCGCCGATCGTGGTGGTGATCGCCTTCTTCCAGCTGGCCGTGCTGCAGCAGCCGATTCCCGATCTGGGCGAGATTCTGGCCGGCGCGGTGCTGGTGGTGCTGGGGCTGACCTTTTTCATTCGCGGACTTGAGATGGGGCTGTTCCCGATCGGCGAGCGGATGGCCTATGCCTTCGCGCGCAAGGGCTCGGTGCTGTGGCTGATGGCGTTTGCCTTTGCGCTCGGTTTCGGCACCACGGTGGCCGAGCCGGCCCTGATCGCGGTGGCGGCGGAGGCGGCGCAGATTGCTGCCGAGGGCGGGGTGATCGAGCGCAGCGAGACGGCGATGGACGATTACGCGAACGGGTTGCGCTACACCGTGGCGCTGTCGGTGGGCTTTGCGATCGTGGTCGGGGTGCTGCGGATCATCAAGGGCTGGCCGATCCAGTCCCTGATCATCGGTGGCTATCTCGCGGTGGTGGTGATGACCCTGTTCGCGCCGGAGGAGATCGTCGGGATCGCCTACGATTCCGGCGGGGTGACCACCTCGACCATCACCGTGCCGCTGGTCACCGCGCTGGGGGTCGGGCTGGCCTCGTCGATCAAGGGGCGCAACCCGATGGTCGATGGCTTCGGCCTGATCGCCTTTGCCTCGCTCACCCCAATGATTTTCGTGATGGCTTACGGGATGCTGTTCTGATGCTGGCCTGGCTGACCCATTTCGGCACGGTGCTGCTGCAGACCGTGTTCGACGTGCTGCCGATCGCGGTGGTGATCTTCGGCTTCCAGTTTCTCGTCATTCGCCAGCCGATACCGCAACTCAAGCAGGTGCTCACCGGCTTCGTCTATGTGCTGCTCGGGTTGGCGCTGTTTTTGCAGGGGCTGGACCAGGCCCTGTTTCCGCTCGGCAAGCTGATGGCGCAGCAACTCACCGATCCGGCCTTCATCTACGGCGCGGGGGTGCAGGGGGCGGCGTTCGACTGGCGCGACTATGCCTGGGTATACCTGTTTGCCGCCGCGATCGGGTTCTCGACCACGATTGCCGAGCCCTCGCTGATCGCGGTGGCGATCAAGGCGCAGTCGGTGTCGGGCGGGGCGATCAGCGTGTGGGGGCTGCGCATTGCGGTGGCCATCGGGGTGGCGATCGGGATTGCGCTGGGCACTTTCCGCATCGTCACCGGCACGCCGCTGCCCTACTACATCATGGCCGGCTATGTGGTGGTGATCGTGCAGACGCTGGTGGCGCCGAGGATGATCATCGCGCTGGCGTATGATTCCGGCGGGGTGACCACCTCGACCGTGACCGTGCCGCTGGTGACCGCGCTGGGGCTGGGGCTGGCCGGCACGGTGCCGGGACGCAGCGTGCTGCTCGACGGTTTCGGGCTGATCGCCTTCGCCAGCCTGTTTCCGATCATGACGGTGATGGCGTACGCACAGTTGTCGGAGTGGCGGGCCCGGCGCAGTCAGCCGGCAGACAAGAGGAGGGAGTGAACATGCATTTCAAGCTGTTGATCGCACTGGTGGAGGACGACAAGACCACCGCCATCGTCGATGCGGCGCGCAAGGCCGGCGCCACCGGGTGCACGGTCATCAACCAGGCGCGTGGCGAAGGGCTGGAGAAGGCCAAGACCTTCTTCGGGCTGGCGCTCGAAACCCAGCGCGATGTGCTGCTGTTTCTGGTCGAGCAGCATCTGAGCCGCGATATTCTGGAGACCATCCAGGAGATCGGCGAATTCGAGACCAAGCCCGGCACGGGCATCGCCTTTCAGGTCGATGTCGAGGACGCGGTAGGAGTGGCCAATCAGATGAAACAGCTGACCGGCGTGGTGGAGGAAAAGATATGAGCGACAGGACCGTGGTGCGGGTGCGCGAGGTGATGCAGGACGAGTTCGACATGGTCGACGGCATGGCTACCATCGCCGAGGCCCTGAAGGCCATGAAGCATGTCGAGGCGCGTGGCCTGATCGTCAACAAACGGCACGACGATGACGAGTTCGGTATGCTGCTGATCACCGACATCGCGCGTCACGTGCTGGGCAAGGACCGCGCGCCGGAGCGGGTCAATGTGTACGAGGTGATGGCCAAGCCGGTGATCACCGTCGACCCGGAAATGGACATTCGCTACTGCGCGCGGCTGTTCACCCGCTTCGACCTGTCGCGCGCGCCGGTGGTCGAGAACGGCAAGGTGGTTGGCATGGTCAGCATGTACGACCTGGTGTTCAAGGGCCTGTACACACATCTTTGAGGCGCCGATGACCGCGAACCGATTTCTTGCCAGCGCGGCCGTTGCAACGGCGCTGCTTGCGGCGAGCCTGCCGGCGCACGCCGACATGCCGCGCGCCGAACTCTCGGCGGGGATGTACCGCATCGACGCCGAAGTGGCCAACACCTTCGACGCCCGGGCCACCGGCCTGATGCGCCGTTCCTTCATGGTCGGCCATGCCGGGATGATTTTCGTCTACCCCGAGGAGAACACCCACTGCATGTGGATGCGCAATACGCTGATCCCGCTGTCGGTGGCCTTTCTGGACGCCGAGGGGGTCATCATCAACATCGAGGAAATGGCCCCGCAGACCGAAACCAACCACTGCGCGCGCCGCCCGGCGCGCTTCGCGCTGGAGATGAACGCCGGCTGGTTCGCTGACAAGGGCATCGCCGCCGGGCAGCGCATCCGCGGTGTTCAGGCCCTCCCGCCAGCGCGGTAGGTAGTCCCCTCGCGGAGTACAAGGGGTGTGTGAGGTAAAGCGCCTCAGAAGTCAGTTTTAGCGTGCTCACCGCTCCTTCCCAGAACCATCAATGCATTTTTGAGAAAACTTCGACCATCCACGCGGACGACGTCGCGCTGGGCGGCGCATAGGCTTCCGAACGTTGCCAATCCCGGCAACCAAATCGCAAAGGAAATCCCTATGTCCAAGACCTCCTCCACCTCCTCCCGCAGCCCAATGTCTTCCGCAGCAGCAGCGCGCATTCAGTCCGCCGCGGCAAAAGCAAATGGAGGCTCAACGCCAGCAGGTTCTTTCGCTTCACGGGCACAAGCCGCTGCCGCGGCCAACGCAAAGTTTGGCAAGAAGTAAGTCGTCACCAAGACCCCTGGACGGTAGCCCGCCATTCAGGGGTCACGCCCGTGATGAAATACAGCAAAGACAAGCAGATCGCGGCATTGGTGCGCGATCTCATTCAAAACGGATGGCATTATCGTACCGGCCGCCGCCACGGAAAACTGACGTGCCCAACCGGTCGAACGCTCTCCGTTCCTTGCACCCCCAGCGACCGTCGTGCGTTCCTGAATTTCAGACGCGATGTTCTGCACCTGACCAAAAGCTTCCAATAGTTCCCGCTATGCCTAAAACCTCCAATCCCACTCCATACCCTCGAATCGGTGAGGTGTATCGCGCAATCGCCCTTGCTTTCGACACGAAGGCGCAAAACCGAACCCTTGATCGCTTGGCTCGGGAAGGGGAGTACGACTGGGAGCTCGTTTCCGACATTCGCGCTGACGCAATTACAACGCCCTTGGCCAAGGCAACCGACGACGAGTTTGCTGACCTCATCGCCAGCTTCGTCGAGCATATCCACACTGAATACCGGAATCTCTCGAACACAATTCCTCTCGACGCACTTTCGCGAGACGAGGCGCTTCCTCTCCTGATCGAGTATTCGTTCGCCCCTCACGGGTGTGCTTTCCTGGAAACCATCGTGGCTCGCGTTGACGGACCTGGCTTGTTCGAGATACTGGACTCGGATCGCCAGCCCATTGAAGTCGTGCTCAATTGGTTTGGATCCAACTGCGACACGGATCTCGCTCAAACGGCGTACCCGGATTCCACCAATACAGATCGCACCGACAGAGAAATGGTGCGCCGCTGGGTTACTGGAAAACAGCTCCCCGATCTCCAGAGCATCACGCGCTTCGTTCGGGTTTTTTCCTCGAAGCACAAAGCACTGACCACTACCGAATCCGACAATCTGCGGCGCTGGCTCGTTGTCGCACGCGCCCTGACCTGGTTCGAATCAAACTCACCCGTCCCCGTGCGCACCATTGCCTGTCGCCAATTTCTGATGGGTAATCCGGTAATCGACATTGACCACATCCTATCGTCGGCCAACATCGACGCAGGCGGCCAATTCTCGGCATTGAAGATGCCGACATACCTCTTGTATAAAGACCTCAAGCGCACAACCCCAAAGGCGCCTGGTGACCAGGTGCGCACGAAGGACAAGCTGGATCATCTCGAACAACTATTCGCAGAACACGATCCCGAAGGCAGACTCGGGTTTCACCTCTCATGGCGGCGCGGCCGCTGGTTTGCACTTGGCGGGAGGTTCGTCGACGCGCTTCCCCACTTCAAGGTGGCGGTCGAGCAATCTCACTATCGTGGCGGCGACAAGCACAAACAGATTCTTGAAGAAGCCCTGGTTATCGCAGCACACGTCGGCGGTGAAAAGCCGTTCCTGAAGCAAATGAAGCATCGAGCCATTGCACTCGGGCTCTTCGAACCACCCAAGGGACAGGAGGTACTGGAAGCCTGGGAAATCGAACACCTGTGCCGCCAGTTCGATCAAAAATTCCCAGCCAGTGGCCGCTTCCCCGAAGTCCAGGGCGAGACGGCCAAAACCACCGACCTGCTGCCCTTCCTTGCCTTTGCATCCGAGAACTTCGATGCCCTCAAGCCTGACCTGCGGAATCCCGACCGTGTCGTCAAAATGGAGGCTATCGATGGCCAAACACGGCGCTGGCCACAACTCGGTATTTTTGCATCCGAAGGAAATGCGGCCGCAGTGCGCGCCCTTCTGGCGCATGGTGCGTCGGTGGACCAGCTGGATTCATCACAAGGTTCGGCGATCCTCAAGGCGATACAGCGCGCTCAGTGCGATGGAAATCGCGACACCCTGGATATCCTTCTCGCGGTCAAACACGACCCGGTCACGCTCAATACCGCGACCACGAAGAAGCGCATCACACCGCTTCTGGTTGCAGTGGACTACGGTGAGCCCGATGTCGTCGGCAAACTACTTGAGATGGGTGCAAACCCGGACCAGCGCGGCGATTTGGACGACCGGACACCACTGTATGCGTGCCTGAGCATTGCCGGACGGATGAAGGCACCGGGCAAGGTTCTGGAGCAGTTCAAACAAGTGTTCCACAACGGCCCCAATGCGATTCAACGCGAAATGATGCGTCGCTATGGTTTCCCTTGGGCAGGGGCTTTTGGTGACGAGTCTTTGACGTCCGGTCCGTTCAAAAAAGCAGGGCGCCAGGAACTGTTCATGCAGGTTCCAGACGCATTCATTCAATCTCGAAACCAATCACACACAGAAGCCAAGCTGCTTCAAATCGCAGAACTCCTGCTGAAGGCTGGCGCCGATCCCAACGCCCGCCACCAGCACCCCGTCGCAGGCCGCACCCCCTTGATGCTCGCGGCCGAAAACGACTGGCCTGAGTGTTTTGCATTGATGCTCACCCATGGCGGCGATATTTCGCTAAAGGACAATGACGAAAACGACTGCACCCGGATCGCCATTGGCTTTGGCAGTGCAAAGGTTGCGGCGCTCATGCGGGAGATGAATGCTTGATAGCGCTAAATCAGTTTGTCGGACGTTGAAAGTGTTGAGACGCTGGTTTGAGCAAGTTCTTTGCCGTCGCACAGCGCTCGGAATTGGCGCGCTTTTCCCTAGTTTATCTCCACCGTATCGACCGGCTCTGCAGCCGATAATGCTCGCAACCGCTGCTCCGTGCGAGCAGCCCGAGCGACTTGAGCGGAGCGTACTGTGGCCGAAGAGAGCGATCTCGAACGGACCGAACCAGCCTCACCACGACGGCTGGAGCAAGCCCGGGAGGAAGGGCAGGTTCCCCAGTCGCGGGAGCTGTCGACCTTTCTGGTGATGATGAGCGGCGTGGCCGGCATGTGGGTGATCGGCCAGTGGGTTGCCACGCGCATCGTGGCGCTGGTCAAGGGCGGGCTGAGCTTTGAGCCGGCGCTGGCCTTCGACACCGCCAAGATGGTGATCCGCCTCGAAGACGTGCTCGGCGAAGCGGTGCTGACCGTGGTGCCGCTGTTCGCCATCCTGCTGGTGGCGGCGGTTGGCGCGCCGATCCTGATGGGCGGGCTGGTGTTCTCGCCCAAGGCGCTGCAGTTCAAATTCGACCGCATGGACCCGCTCAAGGGGCTGGAGCGGATGTTCTCGGTGCACGGGCTGGCCGAGCTGGTCAAGGCGCTGCTCAAGGCGATGCTGGTGGGTGGGGTGGGGGCGTGGGCGATCTGGCGCGAGAAGGATCACATGCTGTCGCTGATGACCCAGCCGCTGTCGGCGAGCCTGCCCGATTTCGCGCAGATGGTGCTGTTCGCGGCGCTGCTGGTGGTGACCAGTCTGGCCCTGCTGGCGGCGCTCGATGTGCCCTTCCAGCTGTGGCAGTACCACGACAAGCTCAAGATGACCAAAGAGCAGGTGCGCCAGGAAAACAAGGAGACCGAGGGTGATCCGCAGCTCAAGGCGCGGGTGCGCAGCGCTCAGCGCGAGATGGCGCGGCGGCGGATGATGGCCGAGGTGCCCAAGGCCGATGTGGTGGTCACCAACCCGACCCACTACGCGGTGGCGCTGCGCTACGACGCCGCGCGCATGGGCGCGCCGGTGGTGGTCGCCAAGGGCGCTGACGCGATCGCCCAGAAGATTCGCGAAGTGGCCGCCGAACACCGGGTGCCGCTGCTCGAGGCGCCGCCGCTGGCGCGCGCGCTGTTCGCCCATTGCGAGCTGGAGCAGCCGGTGCCGGCGACCCTGTACACCGCGGTGGCCGAAGTGATGGCCTACGTCTATCAACTCAACGAATGGATGGCGCACGGCGGGCAGCCGCCCGAGGCGCCGACCGCGCTGGCCATCCCCGCCGGTATGGACCCCGCCACCCTGCATCCCGCGCAGGCGTGACTTTTACTGACACCAGACGCCCATGACCAACGCCTTCACCCTGCGCTCGCTGTTCTCGCCCACCGCCTTGCGCCAGCTCGCCGCGCCGATCCTCATCGTCATGATCCTGTCGATGATGGTGCTGCCGCTGCCGGCGTTCCTGCTCGACCTGTTCTTCACCTTCAACATCTCGATGGCGATCATGGTCATGCTGGTGGCGATGTACACCAAGCGGCCGCTGGATTTCTCGGTGTTCCCGACTGTCCTGCTGATGACCACCCTGCTGCGGTTGAGCCTCAACGTGGCCTCGACCCGGATCGTGCTGCTCGATGGCCACACCGGGCCGGACGCCGCCGGCAAGGTCATCGAAGCCTTCGGTCACTTTCTGGTCGGCGGCAACACGGCGGTCGGGCTGGTGGTGTTCACCATTCTCACGGTGATCAACTTCGTGGTGATCACCAAGGGCGCCGGGCGCATCGCCGAAGTGAGCGCGCGCTTCACCCTCGACGCCATGCCCGGCAAGCAGATGGCGATCGACGCCGACCTCAACGCCGGCCTCATCGACGACAAGGAAGCCAAGCGCCGGCGCGCCGAGATCGGCCAGGAGTCGGATTTCTACGGCGCCATGGACGGTGCCTCCAAGTTCGTGCGCGGCGACGCCGTGGCCGGCATCCTGATTCTGCTCATCAACGTCGCCGGCGGGCTGGTGGTCGGCGTCATGCAGCACGACATGCCGCTCGCCCAGGCCGCCGAAAACTACACTCTGCTGACCATCGGCGACGGTCTGGTGGCGCAGATTCCGGCGCTGATCATCTCGGTGGCGGCCGGTCTGGTGGTGTCGCGGGTCGGCGACGATGGCGAAATCGGTGGTCAGGTGCTGCGTCAGGTGTTCTCCAATCCGCACATCCTGATGCTCACCGCCGGCATCCTCGGGGTGCTCGGGCTCATCCCCGGCATGCCCAATCTGGTCTTCATCCTGCTCTCCGGGGCGTTCGGCTGGATGGCCTGGTGGCGGCAGAAAAATCTCGCCGAAGATGCCAGCGAGGACGCCGAGCTGCCCAGCCAGGAGGCCATCGCCAAGGCCACCGAACAGTCGCAGGAAGCGAGCTGGGCGGACGTCTCGCCGGTCGACGTGCTCGGGCTGGAAGTCGGCTATCGGCTGATCCCGATGGTCGACAAGGGGCAGGACGGCGAGCTGCTCAAACGCATCCGCGGGCTGCGCAAGAAATTCGCCCAGGACGTCGGCTTCCTCGCCGCGCCGGTGCACATCCGCGACAACCTCGAACTCAAGCCCAACGCCTACCGCATCGCCCTCAAGGGGGTCGAGGTCGGCAAGGGCGAGGCCTATCCGGGCCAGTTGCTGGCGATCAATCCAGGTCGCGTATCGGGCAGCCTGTCGGGGCGCGACACCACCGACCCGGCCTTCGGCCTGCCGGCGGTGTGGATCGACGCCGGCCAGCGCGAGCAGGCCCACGCCTTCGGCTACACGGTGGTCGACGCCAGCACCGTGGTGGCGACCCACCTCAACCACCTCATCCTCGAACACGCCGCCGAACTGCTCGGCCGGCAGGAGACCCAGGCGCTGCTCGACCATATCGGCAAGGAATCGCCCAAGCTCATCGAGGATCTGGTGCCCAAGCAACTGCCGGTGTCGACCGTCCAGCGGGTGCTGCAGAACCTGCTCGAAGAAGGGGTCAACATCCGCGACATGCGCACCATCATCGAGGTGCTCGCCGAGCACGCGCCGCACGTCCAGGACGCGCTCGAACTCACCTCGCGCACCCGTCAGGCGCTGGGCCGGGCGATCATGCAGGGCCTCTTCCCGGGGGATGGCGAAGTGCAGGTGCTGACCCTCGATCCGGGGCTGGAACGGGTGCTGATGCAGGCCGTCTCCAGCGGCGGGCCAAACGGCGGGGCGATCGAGCCGGGGCTGGCCGACGGCCTCCTCAAGCAGACCGTCGACCTCGCCCAGCGCCAGGAGAGCATCGGCCTGCCGCCGGTGCTGCTGGTGCCCGCGCCGCTGCGCTGGTTGCTGGCGCGCTTCCTGCGCCGCTCGGTGCCGGCGCTCAAGGTGGTGGCCAATTCCGAGGTGCCGGAAAACCGCATGATCCGCGTCACCGGCATGGTCGGCGGGGCGGCCTGAACGCCCGCCGGCCAGAAATGCGGGGGCAGAACCCCTTTATTCCGCCGATCTGCTGGACCCGCCGCTGCGCATAATGGCGCCATGAAACCCGCGTCCAGACATCGTTGCGGGCGATCGTGGAGAGCCTCATGAACGTCAAGCGCTACTTTGCC
>JAGRFO010000006.1:21318-21446 GCA_020446005.1 Rhodocyclaceae bacterium
GCGCCGCCGTCCGCGCCGGCGCCGGTGGTCAAGCCCGCCGCGCCGGTCCGTCCGCCGGCGGTTGAGCGCGAGGAAGAAGACGCCGACTACCGCGTCCAGCTCTCCGCCGCGCGCCGCTCGGCCGCGCC
>JAGRFO010000049.1 GCA_020446005.1 Rhodocyclaceae bacterium
AGCTTTTCCATGCAGTTGATGAAGATCAGCCCCGGCCCCTGCTTGGCCTCCATGGTCGCGCTGACGTGGCGCGCGGTCGCCTCGGCCAGCACCCCCATGTCGAACTGCACCACCGACTTGTCGGAATTGGCCACGTTGAATTTGTACTGCTGGAGCTTGTCCTTCACGTACTTGGTCTTGAAGCGGCGGTCCGACACCGTGGGCACCATCGCGTCGGAAATGTGGCCGATCCCCCCCAGCCGCGCGGCCACCAGCGACAGCTCCGCCGCCGAAATGTCGACCCCCATGCCGCCGATGATGATCGGCACCAGCTCGTGCTTGCCCAGTGTCAGCCGAAAGTCGTCTACGCGCTTCATCGTGTCCCTGCCTGTGTCTCCTGAACCCGCATTATCGCTCAGCTTGCAGCGCGGCGGGCGGGTTTGCGCGGGGTGGGTCGGTGCGGCGGCGCAATTGGTCGCGTCGTCGATGGAGAGCAGCGCGGGGTTCGAGAGGTGCCTGTTGGCGCGATGTCGGTCGGTGACCGGTGTCAGGTGAAATCCGTTTTGGCACGACTCCGCAACGACCTACAGTGCCCAGTCGTACTCCATGATCAAGGGCGCGTGGTCGGAGAAGCGTTCGGCCTTGTACACCGAGGCGCTCACCGCCTTGGCGGCCAGAGCGGGGGAGGCGATCTGGTAGTCCAGCCGCCAGCCCACGTTCTTGGCCCAGGCCTGGCCGCGGTTGGACCACCACGTGTAGCAGGCGTCGGTGGCGTCGGGGTGCAGGGTGCGATAGACGTCGACCCAGCCCAACTCGTCGAACAGGCGGCCGAGCCAGGCGCGCTCTTCGGGCAGGAAGCCGGAGTTCTTCTGGTTGGATTTCCAGTTCTTGAGGTCCGCCTCGCGATGGGCGATGTTCCAGTCGCCGCAGACGATCACCTCGCGCCCGCTGGTGATCAGCGCCTGCATGTGGGGCAGGAAAATGTCCATGAAGCGGTATTTGGCGGCCTGCCGTTCTGCCGAGCTGGAGCCCGAGGGCAGGTACAGCGAGACCACCGAAAGATTGCCGAAATCGGCCTGGAGGTAGCGCCCCTCGGCGTCGAACTCGGCGTTGCCGAGGCCCTCGATCACCCGGTCGGGCACCTTGCGGCTGTAGAGTCCGACACCGCTGTAGCCCTTTTTTTCGGCGGGATGGAAGAAGCCGTGCAGGTCGTCCGGCGCACGCATCGTCTCGTTCAGGTCGGGCAGTTGCGCCTTGAGTTCCTGCAGGCACACCACGTCGGCCTGCATTTTCGACATCCACTCAAAAAAGCCCTTACGTTCTGCCGACCGGATGCCGTTGAGGTTGATTGTGATGACGCGTAGCATGGACCGCCCGAGAATGATTTTGACTGGAACAGACCGTGGAGTTTAGCCGGGAATTCATCGCCTTGGCCTGTGACAAGGGTGTGCTGCGCTTTGGCGAATTCGTCACCAAGGCCGGGCGGACCTCGCCGTATTTCTTCAACGCCGGGCTGTTCAACGACGGTGCCTCCTTCGGCGCGCTGTGCAGCTTTTACGCGCGCACCATCGTTGCCGCCGGGCTCGACGCCACCATGCTCTTCGGCCCCGCCTACAAAGGCATCCCGCTGGTTGCCGGCACCGCCATGCGGCTGGCCGAGCACGGCGTGAACCTGCCGTATTGCTTCAACCGCAAGGAAGCCAAGGACCACGGCGAAGGCGGCACCCTGATCGGCGCGCCGCTGAGCGGCCGGGTGCTGATTCTCGATGACGTGATCTCCGCCGGCACCTCGGTGCGCGAATCGGTCGACATCATCCGCGCCCACGGCGCCGTGCCGGCCGGGGTGGTGATCGCTCTCGACCGCATGGAGCGCGGCAGCGGCGCATTGTCCGCGGTGCAGGAAGTGCGCGCCCGCTTCGACATGCCGGTGGTCGCCGTCGCCACCCTCGATGACCTGATCGCCTACCTCGCCGACAGCGACGAACTGGCCGCCAATCTGGCCGCCGTCGAAGCCTACCGCGCCACCTACGGCGTCACCCCGGAGGCGTCTTCATGATGCACTTCACCCGACTCGCACTCCTTCTATTGATCGCCCAACCGTCCCTGGCCAGCGCGGCCCAAGGGCCGTCCATCTTCTGCTGCGAGAATGCCCAGGGGCATCGCGTCTGTGGCGACGTGCTGCCCCAGGCGTGCTACGGCCGGGCCTACCGCCGGGTGGCTTCGGACGGCACCGTCATCGAGCGCATCGCCGCCCCGATGAGCCCCGAAGAGCGCGCCGAAGCCGCTCGCCTCGAACGCCTGCAGGAGCTCGAACAAGCCCGCCGGCGCAGCCAGATGCTGCAGGATCGCGCCCTGCTCGACACCTACCGCAGCCTTGATGACATCGATCAGCGCGAAGCGCGCGCGGTCGCCGACATCAACAAGGATCTGCATCGGGAATACAAGCGCGAGGACGAACTCAAGAAAAACGGCGAGCGTCTGCAGGAAGAAGCCAAGCTGCACCCCCCGGGCGGCTTGCCGCCAGACCTCTCGCTCGCCCTGCGCGACAACCAGTCCGAACTGGCCGCGCAGCAAACGGTGATCGATGCCAAGCTCAAGAACATCGAAGCCGTCCGCGCCCGCTTCTCACGTGACCGCGAGCGTTTCCTGATCCTCACCGACAGGCCGGCGCGCTGAGCCATTGACCACGCTTGATGTGGTGAGGGGTGCCTCAGATGCCCGCGGGGAGAGGGGCTCGACGCCTGATCACCAAGGCCAGCCAGAGGGTCAAGTAAAAGATGGTGGTCATGCGTGGCATGTCGAGCAGACTGTCAAATAGTCCCACGACCAGAAACCCGGCCAAGCCGGCCGTCAGGGGGGCGGCGATGGGGAGTGCGCGCGCACGCCCCACGAGCATTCGAGCGGTCGCGCCCAGCACCAACAGGCCGGTGGCAAAGACGCCCAGCCAGCCTTGTTCGATCCAGATGTGCAGGGGCAGGCTTTTGGCGTGCCATGGCAGGTGGTGCCGGTCCGAGCTGAAGAACCAGAAGTCAGTGCCCGCATGAAAATCTCCATTGGCGAGGATGGAGACGCCACGACCATCGATGACGTCCAGATCGTCCACATCAAGGGCGGCTCGGCCGCTCACCGCGAAAGAAAACAGCAGCGAGTCATCGGGAGGCGTGTGATCGGAGTCGCCCGGCCGTGACGTGACCTCAAAGTGCTGCCAGTCGCCTTTGGGAACATGGGCCGCAGCGCCCGAGCATTCATGGGTATAGAGGAGGTGTTTTCGGCAGATTTCCAGATGAATCCCGGTGTTGTCATGACCGCGCGCCCTGAACCGAAACACGTACGGAGGGACAGCGTCGGAGGGGACTTGCTGCGAAACTCGGAAAAGCTCGCCGAATCCCAGGACATGACGAGGTGCGCCCAAGCTGGCGAAACGGTTTCCGTCGACTTGGTCAATCTTCCAGATGCCGGCTGAGGCGGCGAGGGGGCCGCTCCAGTAATACGCGTCCGGGTAGCGTCCCACCCCGATCCCCAGAAGCGCATCTTCCTGACGATTGACCAGGTCTGCGCCGGCGCGCCAATGGGTCAGGCGGCCTTCCAAATCCTTTTCGGTGGTGGAGAAGCGTTCGCCCACGTAATAGCTCCCCAGGCTTGCCGCCAGAGCTGCTGCAAGGCCCAGCACCAGCACTGAGGTCGTGGCGTTGTGCGCATTCGTTTGCCAAATGGGGCGCACGCCATGCTGGAACAGCGCAAAGGCAGCAACGGCCAGCGATGCCAGCACGATGCCGTCTGTCCCCTTGCCTTCACCCCAATGGATGCCGACCGCAGTTGCTGCTGGAGCACAGGCCGCTGTGAGGGCGATGGCCGCGAGGCTCAGGCTCATGCGCTCGTGCCGCCACCCGCTCAGTGTCACCGCGATCCCGGCCAGGCACAGCAGGCCGAAAAATACGTACACCGCTTTGGGTATCAGTGAGATCGGGAAAGCGGCGAGTCCGGCTGCGGTGCCGGCAAGCATCGCGATCCAAGCCGCCATGCGCGACGGGCGTGCCCGCAGCCCTCCGGTGAGATAGGCCAGCCAGGTCAACCCAAGCAGGGCTGCCAGACCCCGGTAACCGCCGCCGGCGAAGCTCATGGGAGCCACGGCGCACAGCGCAAGCGCAGCAAGCCAGACACCCCATTGTCTGGTGTTCAGTGAAGCGGTTGAATCCTGACCGCTGCGTCGAAGGTTCAAGATCAGCAACAGTGGGACGGCCACCGCAACGGCCGCGTAGAGTCCGCGTGAGAAGGTCGTCAAGATGGCATAGGCGGCGACCGCGATGATCGCCATGTAAGCGATCCGGGCCGCGGGGGAACGGTTGCGAATAAACCCGGCCAGCGCGAAAGGGAACGTGAGGGCGAGCCAGGCGTCCAGGGTCGCACCGCCCACGTGCATTTCCCAGAACTGCGCCGTGGTGCGATAGTCGCTGGAAAAATTCGTGAGGCCGGGAAACTGCCAGCGTTCGATGCTCGCTGCCAGGGCTGCCACCCCCAGTCCGGCGACCAAGCCAAGCGATAGATGGCGGGCCGCCCCGGGGCCTGTCGTTCGCCCGATGGCGTGCAAGGCTGGCAGCAACAACAGGCACTGGACAAAACCGACAAGCAGTCGAACGGCGTTCAGGGGTGTTTTGTACCCGGCCAAAAGCGCCGGGTCGTACGGTGGAAGTGTGGCCCCGCCTCGAATGGATGAAACGATGTAGCTTGTGGTGACGACGGCGAAGAGTAAGAGCGCGGCAGGCGTGGCCCGAAACGGGCTGCCATCGGCATGGGGCGGCGGCGGCCGAAGCGCTTCTCTCAGGCCGACACCCGTGACCAGTGTGAGCACGAGCGCCATGCTTTCGGGGAAATGAATCCAGCCGGTCAGCGGGGCAAGGTCGACGATGGGCCACAGGGTCGGCAGCACCCACAGGCCCGAGGCAGGGCGCACGAAGAACAGCGCGATGGCAAAGAGGACGCACGGTGCAACGATCGTGAGGCCCAGTGGGTGAAGCGACACCCAAGGGACAAGCGCCGCCATGGCGAGCAGGACGAGTACAAGATGAAGCAGCCGGGTCACGGGCGAAGGGTGCATGCGGATTCGTCGGCACGATTGAGCAAGTCTGCCGATCCTACATGATCTGTCTGCCCGTGCTGCGGCGCGTGTCGTGGGTGAAACTGAAGGGGCCGTACACGTATCATTGCATTCACGAATCATTCCGGAAAATGCCATGAGTGACGAAGACAGACTCGATGCAGTGGCTGAGCTTATTGCGGAATCCGCGCGCATCCTCTTCATCACCGGCGCCGGCCTCTCCGCTGACTCCGGTTTGCCGACCTATCGTGGCATTGGCGGCTTGTATGACGACCGGTTGACCGGGCATGGCTTGCCGATCGAGCAGGCCTTGTCCGGCGCGATGATGGCGCGCCGGCCGGAGGTGAGTTGGGCGTATCTGGCGCAAATCGAGGCGAGTTGCCGAGGGGGCCAGCCCAATGCCGCCCACCGTGCGATTGCCCGGCTGGCGGGCGAGCGGCCCGGTTCGATGGTGCTCACCCAGAACGTCGATGGCTTCCACCGCGATGTGGGCACGCCCAACCTCGTCGAGATTCACGGCAACCTGCACAAGCTGATCTGCACCGAATGCGGCCGCGGTCGTAGCGTGCCCGACTACGCCGGCCTGCAGATGCCGCCCGGTTGCCTGACCTGCGGCGGCATCCTGCGCCCCGAGGTGGTGCTGTTCGGCGAAGACCTCCCGCGCGATGGCATCCTGCGCCTCGAACACATGCTGGCAGAGGGCGTCGATCTGGTCATCAGCGTCGGCACCTCCAGCGCCTTCCCCTATATCGCCGGTCCGGTGGTGTGGGCCGCCGAGGCCGGCGTGCCGACCGTCGAAATCAATCCCGGCGAAACCCGCGTGAGCGGTCTTGTCAGCCACCGCCTGCGCATGGGAGCGGCTAGCGCGTTTGGCGAAATTCTGGCGCGGCTGGACGCCGGGGCGAAAGAGGCGGCGCATCGATAGTGTCCGCTGGCGAATGCGTTCGGCGCAGTGCCGGCGGACAGATTCGCGGCGGTGCCGCGCGTAGCGTAACTGGCCGCCGGGGTGAATCGCCCACATCATGACGCCATCGAATCCCACGGAAACCGCCATGCCCCAGCTCCCCGCCACAGCGGATGCCGAGAGCGCCATCGCCCGGCGCAATGCGCTGTTGTATGCCGCCTGCCAGGCGTTTGGCGGCTCGGCCGGGCCGATCAACATCGCGCTCGGCGGCCTGGCCGGCAGCTACCTGCTCGGGCCGGACAAATCGCTCGCCACCGCGCCGGTCACCGCCTACACCCTCGGTGTGGCGCTGGGCGCCTTGCCGGCGGCGATGCTGATGCGCGCGGTCGGACGCCAGCGCGGCTTCATGGCCGGCGCGCTGATCGGTATGGCCGGGCTGGCGTGCGCGGCATGGGCGCTGGTGGTGCACGCGTTCTGGCTGTTCAGCCTCGCGCTGCTCATCAACGGCGTCTCCGGCGCGTTCGTACAGCAATACCGCTTTGCCGCGGCGGATCGCGGCACGGCAGATTTCAAGGCGCGGGCGATCTCTTGGGTGCTGGCCGGCGGCATCGTCGCGGCCGTGCTCGGGCCGCAAGCGGTGATCCAGACGAAGGACTGGCTGCTGCCGGTGCCGTTTGCTGGCGCCTTCCTGAGTGGCATCGGGCTGCTCGCCGTCTCGCTGGTGGTGATGCTGTTTCTGGCGCCCTCCGCGCCCGTGCCCGCCGTCACGGCCGGCGCAGCGACGGGTGGGCGGCCGCTGGGCGAGATCTTTCGCCAGCCGCGCTTCGCGGTGGCAGTGCTGTGCGGCACCGCCGCCTACGCTTTGATGAGTCTGGTCATGACCGCCGCGCCGCTGGCTATGATCGGCTGCGGCTTCTCGGCCGACGCGGCGACGCTGGGCATCCAGTGGCATGTGCTCGCGATGTTCGTGCCGAGCTTCTTCACCGGCCGCCTGATCGCCCGTTTCGGCAAGGCGCGCATTGTCGCCGCCGGCTTGATCCTCCTCATCGCCTGCGCGGTGGTGGCCTTGCTGGGCGTCGAGCTGTCGCACTTCTGGGGGGCGCTGATCCTGCTCGGCGTCGGCTGGAATTTCGGCTTCATCGGCGCCACCGCGATGCTCACCGATACCTACCAGACAGAAGAAAAAAGCAAGGCCCAGGGGGGCAACGATTTCATCCTGTTCGGCACGGTGGCGCTGGCCTCCTTCGCCTCCGGGCAACTGCTCCACGGCTGGGGCTGGGGCTCGGTCAATGCGGTCGTCTTTCCGGTGGTGTTGCTTGGCCTGGGCGCGCTGGTGTGGCTGGCGCGGGTGGAGCGATCGCGCGGCGCGGCGGCGTAGCCGTTGCCGGCGGCGCCGGCGCCGCGGCCTCGCACAGCCGGAAGCCGATCAGCACATGCTTCAGGTTCGCCGGCCGGGCGTGCCGGGCGGCGGGGCGGCACACGCCGCAGCCC
>JAGRFO010000310.1:0-1920 GCA_020446005.1 Rhodocyclaceae bacterium
GGATGTCGTAGGCCTTGAAGATTTCGGGAGCGATCTGCATGAAGCACCTGCTGCGTGGAAATGGAATGCGGCGATTATCCCAGATCGCTATGTGGGGTGTGTGACGGGTGGCTCACTCGCCGGCAAAGTCGTCCAGCAGGCGCGCCGGCAGCCAGCCCAGGTGACCCGGCGCCGGGCCGGAGAGGAAGCCGACATGGCCGCCGGTGGCGGGGAACTCGCAACGCACGGCGTCGCTGCACTCGTGCGCGGCGGGCAATGCGGCGGGGGGCACGAAGGGGTCGTTGCGGGCGTTGATGAGCAGCGTCGGCACGCGGATGCCGCCCAGCCAGGGTCGGCTGGAGGCGCGTCGCCAGTAGTCGCCAACGCCGTCAAAGCCGTGCACCGGCGCGGTGAAGGCGTCGTCGAAGGCGTGGAGCGTACGTGCGGCGGCGATGCGCCGGCGGTCGAGCGCTGCGTGGTGAACGTCGAGTTTGGCCAGCGCCTTGCGCTTGAGGGTGCGCAGGAAGCGCTCGGTGTAGACCCGGTTGAAGCCGCGGCCCAGCGCGGTGCCGGAGAGGGTGAGGTCGAGGGGTGGGCAGATCGCCGCTGCGCGGGTGACGAGATGCCGCGCGGCATCGCCCTGTTCCCCCAGCCATTTGAGGAGGGCGTTGCCGCCCAGCGAGACGCCGGCGGCGAACACCGGACCGCCGGCAAAGTTGGCATGGATGCGCGCGAGCATCCAGCCGATCTCGGCGCTGTCGCCGGAGTGGTAGGCGCGCAGCAGGCGGTTGGGCTCGCCTGAGCAGCCGCGAAAATGCGGCACCACGCCGTTCCAGCCGACTGTCTGGAGCGCCTGCATCAGGGCGCGCGCGTAGTGTGACTGGCTGCAGCCTTCGAGCCCGTGAAACAGCACCACCAGCGGCGCGCCGGGGCGGCGGGGCAGCCAGTCGGCGTCGATGAAGTCGCCATCGGGGGTCTCCCAGCGCTGGCGGATGTAGCGCGGGGCGGCGGGGCGGCGGGCGAGCGGCCAGATGGTCTGGAGGTGACCGCCGGGTAGCCAGGCGGGGGCGCGGTAGGAGGGCTGCGCCATCCGCTCAGTGCACGATGAGGGGGGCGTTCGGGTCGCTGTGCGGGCTCATTTCCGGGGTGGGCGAGGCGTGGTGGGCGACCATCCGCCAGCCCAGCGGACCGCGCATGAACACGTTGGTGGCGACAATCGGCGAGTGCAGGTCGCTGTCGCCCTTGATCTGGACGTGTTCGAGCACGCTGTGGATGGCGATCATGGTGCCGGTGGATTCGACCGGGTGGGAGATGCTGATCTCCAGCCGCGCGCCGTTGGAGAACAGCTGCTGCCAGGAATCGCGCACCGCGGCCAGGCCGACCACGCGGGGAGCGCCGGGGTGGACGCACATGACTTCGTCGTCTTCCGACCAGACCGCCATCATGGCGTCGAGGTCGGCGCGCGCGAAGGCCTCGTAGAAGGCGTCTTCCACCTCCTGCGGGGTGGTGAACACGGTTTTGCTCACGATCGGATTTTGCCGCGCCCGACGTGGGTCGGGCACGTCTCGCGGCTCAGTGGTGGCCTTTGGGGCGCTCGCCGGTGAATTCGTACCTGGCGCTGCAGTACGGGCAGGTCACCACCCCTTCGGTGAGGACGTCGAGATAGACCCGTGGATGACGGGCCCACAGCGGTGCGCCGGGCTGCGGGCAGTGCAGGGGCAGGTCCTTGGCGTTGACCGTGATGGTCTTGGCGGTGTCCTGGGTGTCGGCCATGTTCGATGTCTCCGGGAGGTCAGATATAGGAAAGCCAGTGGTCGAATTGGGGGGCGCGTCCGCCCACGATGTCGAAGAAGCGCGCCTGGATTTTTTCGGTGATCGGGCCGCGCTTGCCGTCGCCGATGACGCGCCGGTCGAGCTCGCGGATGGGCGTGACTTCGGCCG
>JAGRFO010000310.1:1936-3010 GCA_020446005.1 Rhodocyclaceae bacterium
CGGCGATGTAGATGTCGTCGCGGGTGAGGCGGCGGGACTGTACCTCGAGGCCGAATTCGCGCGCGATCTGGATCACCGAATCGCGCGTGATGCCGGTCAGTGCGGAGGCGATTTCGGGCTCGTAGATTTTGCCGTCCTTGATCACGAACAGGTTCTCGCCCGCGCCCTCGGCGACGAAGCCTTGCACGTCGAGCAGCAGCGCCTCGTCGTAGCCGTCCTGGGTGGCTTCGAGGTTGGCGAGGATCGAGTTGGCGTAGGTGCTCGCCACCTTGGCGCGCGGCATGGTCACGTTCACATGGTGGCGCTGGTAGGAAGAAGTTTTGACGCGGATGCCCTTCTCCAGCCCTTCTTCGCCCAGATAGGCGCCCCACGGCCAGGCCGCGATGGCGACGTGGACGTTCATGCCCTTGGTCGAGATGCCCATCTTCTCCGAGCCGTAGTAGGCGATCGGGCGCAGGTAGCAGGATTCGAGCTGGTTGGCGCGCACCACTTCCAACTGTGCTTCCATCAGCGTGTCGATCGGGTAGGGCACGCTCATGTGGTAGATCTTGCCCGAGTTGATCAGCCGCTGGGTGTGCTCGCGCAGGCGGAAGATCGCCGTGCCCTTGGCGGTCTTGTAGGCGCGCACGCCCTCGAAAACGGACAGCCCGTAATGCAGCGAATGGGTCAGCACGTGGGTGGTGGCCTCGCGCCACGGCACCATTTTGCCGTCAAACCAGATGAATCCGTCGCGATCAGCCATCGACATGGTGTGCTCCCCTGCGTGTTGATTTCACCGCGCGCCTGCAAGGCGCGCCAAATCGCGCAATTCTAGCGCAACTTGCGCGCCGCGGGCATGGCCGAATGGTGGCCCCCGGCGCGCCGGGATGGTCCCGCTCGGGCTAGAATGCGGGGTCTTTGCAGGTGCGGGAATCATGGAACGGGTGTGGAAACCGAATGTGACGGTGGCGGCGGTGGCAATGCGCGGCGAGCGCTTCTTGCTGGTCGAGGAGGAGACTTCCGACGGCCTGCGCATCAACCAGCCCGCCGGCCATCTGGACGCTGGCGAATCGCTGATCGAGGCCGCCGCGCGCG
>JAGRFO010000050.1 GCA_020446005.1 Rhodocyclaceae bacterium
AGGCGCCGCGCGAGGAGTGGTTCGTCAAGGGCACCGCGGCGGCGCTATCCACGCCGCCGCGGGTGAGTGCGCACATTGTGACGCCGCGCGCGCGGATGATCGTCGATGCACAGGATCTGTCTGCCGATGGCCGGCTGGTCTTGCGCGCCTCGGTCGAGGAGCCGCGTCTGCGCTGGCGGGTGGATGGTCAGCCGGTGGGGGTGGGGCCGCGGGTGGACTGGCTGCCGCAGGCCGGACTGCGCCGGCTGGAGCTGTTTGATGATGGCGGAGTGCTGCTCGATGCGGTCGAATTCGCGGTGCGCTGAGCGGCTTCACAACCAGCGCAGGATCAGCCACGCCAGCAGCGACATCAGCACGGTGCTGGCAAAGGGCAGCTGCCAGACGCGTCCGCCGCGATGCACGGTGATGTCACCCGGCAGCCGGCCGAGCCGGCAATAACGCGCCAGCAGCGGTTGCAGTCCGCCCAGCAGGGCGACCACGATCACGATGGACAGTAGCCATTTGATGAGCATGCGGGCGGGGTGGCCTTCGGCCAGGGAAGTGGCGACGGGCCATTACAGCGGATTGCCGGCGGCTTGCCAAGCAAGTGGGCATGGTGAGCGCTTGAGTTTTGGGGTAAGTTCCACCCACAGAGAGAACAAACGCTTGTTTGACACAAGTCGACGGGTGGCGGCGCCGTTAATGTGGGACCGTCCCCAGGAGAACGACAAGATGAACCGAGGTCGATTCAATCATCTGGAAGTGCTGGTCCGGTCGCCGCAGACGGCGGCCAAGCCGGTGCCGCTGCTGTTCGTGCATGGTGCGTATGCCGCGGCGTGGTGCTGGGACGAGCATTTCCTGCCGTGGTTTGCGCGCGCCGGATATGCGAGCTACGCGGTGTCCCTGTCCGGCCATGGCGAGAGCCGGCGGCGCGATCATCTCGACAGCTACAGCATCAACGATTACGTGGATGACCTGGCCGAGGTGATCGCCGCGCTGCCCGCGCCGCCGGTGCTGATCGGCCATTCGATGGGCGGGATGGTGGTGCAGAAGTATCTCGAACGGGCTGAAGTGCCGGGCGCGGTGCTGATGGCGTCGGTGCCGCCGCAAGGGCTGTTCTCATCGGCGATGGGGGTGATGTTCTCCAAGCCGGGGCTGCTGCAGGATCTCAATCATCTCATCGGCGGTGGACGGCCCAGCGTGAGCAGTGTCCGCGAAGCCCTGTTCCATCAGGAGGTGTCGCAGGAGCAACTGGTGCGCTTCAGCCGCCTGTCGCAGCCCGAATCGCATCGCGCGATCTGGGACATGACCATGTTCAACCTGCCCAATGTGATGCTCATGGCGTCGGTGCCGATGCTGGTGCTCGGCGCCGAGTACGATCAAATGATCGCGCCGGCGCTGGTCAGCCTGACCGCCCGCACCTTCGGTGTGCGGGAAGAAATCTTCAAGGACATGGGGCATGCGATGATGCTGGAGCAGGACTGGCAACTCGTCGCCGAGCGGATTCATCGATGGCTGGGCGATGAAATCGGCTGAAGCTGTGTATTTTTCACTGGCAGTGGCGGGGGTGCGTGCCGATGATGCATTCACTGCGTGTGGATATGTGTCAGGGTGAGAGATGAGCGAAGACCAGAAACCGATCGATGTCGAGGACGAAGCGCCCGCCTGTTATGACGATGCGGTGCTCAACGCCGGCTGGCTGCCTCAGCCGGAGAGCGTGTCGCCGGAGCCCGCCGGCCATCCGCCGGTGAGCAGTCCGGCGGCCGAGGAAGACGCCGAGGCCTTTCTCAAGTCGATTTATCGCAGCCAGGGCTGAGCCCGCGCAGCGCGCTCACAGCCCGTGCAGGCGGTCGCCGCGGGCGTGGCCGAGCAGCGGTTCGGCGAGCCCCTTGCCGACCGTCAGCACCTTGAACAATTCCCCCATCTCCTGCGGCGCGGTGAGGCGCTGCACGGCGCGCGCGGCGCGGATGTAGTCGGCGCTGGTTTGCTCGCCGCGGGCGGCGAGGCGGTCGAGAATCCCGCAGTTGTACAGAAAACGCGCCTGATTGGTGTAGCCGTAGATGTCGAGTCCGGCGTCGAAGGCGGCCTGCGCGATGGCGGTGAAATCCACAAAACTGGTGATGTCGTTGAGCCCCGGCCACAAAAAGGGGTCGCCGTGGGCGTGGTGCCGGTAGTAGCACAGCAAGGTGCCGTTGCTGCGGCTGGGCAGGTAGTACTCGGCGCGCGGGTAACCGTAGTCGATCAGTACCAGCGCGCCGCGCGCGAGGCGATGCCCCCAGTCGGCGACCCACGCCGGGCCGGCCAGATTGAGCTCGCTGACGTATTCGCCTTCGACCGGCATGGGCGCGCCCAGCGCGCTGGCGGCCGCGCGCAAGCGATCGTCGGCGGGGCGGTCGGACCAGCCGAAGGCGCCGTCTCCGTCGAGCGCCACGCCCCGCTCGAAGATCTCCCCGTCGCGCCAGACCATGAGGTGCACCGGCATCACGTCGAGCACCTCGTTGGCCACCACCGCGCCGCTGAAGTGTTCGGGCAGGGCGTCGATCCATTCCACCCGGTCGGCCAGCGCGGGTGCGCGCTGGCGCAGCGTGTCGGCCTGGCGGGCGCGCAGCTCGCCGGACACTTCCAGAATCCGGTAGCGCGTCGGGGTCCGCTGGAGGGCCGCCAGCTCGAGCAGCAGGTCGGCGGCCAGATGGCCGGTGCCAGCGCCGATCTCGATGACCTCATCCGCGCTCTGGGCGGTGATCTGCGCCAGCTGATGGGCCAGCGCCTGACCAAACAGCGGGGTCAGTTCCGGCGAGGTGATGAAGTCGCCCGCCGGGCCGAACTTGTGTGCGCCGCCGCTGTAGTAACCCAGCCCTGGGGTGTAGAGTGCGGCGTGCATGTAGTCGGCGAAACTGATCCACCCGCCGCGTGCCGCGATCTGCGCGCGCAGACGCGCGGTCAGCGTATCGCTCTGGGCCCGTGCGGCGGCGTCGGGTTGGGGCAGGGTCATGGAGGCTGCGGACAAAAGAAGCGCAGTCTACCCGCCCGCGCCCGGCTTGTCGCGCGGCAAGGCGCGATGCCGTTGAGGTGTGCTAGAAACGCAGGACGAATGATGTGGAGGAGCCAGGTGCAAGCATCGGAGCAGGCGCCGGTGGTGTTGGTGACGGGCGCGGCGCGACGGGTCGGCGCCCACATTGCGCGCGCAGTTCATGCCGCCGGCGCACGCGTGGCACTGCACTATCGCCACTCGGGTGATGAGGCTCGGCGGCAGGCCGAGGATTTCAACACCGACCGGGCGGATTCGGCGGCGACGTTTCAGGCCGATCTGCTCGATCTGGCTGCGTTGCCACGCCTGGTCGACGCGGTGCTGGCGCAGTTCGGCCGGCTCGATGGGCTGGTCAATAACGCCTCGAGCTTTTTTCCGACGCCGCTCGGGCAGGTCGACGCCGCGGCCTGGGACGACCTGCTCGGCTCCAATCTGCGCGCCCCGTTCTTTCTGATGCAGGCGGCGGCGCCGGCCTTGCGCGACCGGCGCGGGGCGGTGGTGAACATCGTCGACATCCACGCCGAGCGCCCCCTGCCGGGCTATCCGGTGTACTGCGCGGCCAAGGCCGGGCTGCTCGGCTTGACCCGCGCGATGGCCATCGAGCTGGCCCCCGAAGTGCGCGTCAATGGGGTGTCGCCCGGTGCGGTGTTGTGGCCGGACGATGGTCAGTTCGCCAGCGACGAGCGCGCCGCCATCGTGGCGCATACTTTGCTGAAATCCACCGGGCAACCGGATGACATTGCCGCCGCAGTGCGCTTCTTGCTGCTGGAGGCGCCCTACGTCACCGGCCAGATCCTCGCCGTGGATGGCGGGCGGAGTGCCCATTTATGACATTGGCGCGCTTTCGGTGCGCTGCAACACGCGTATAATCGCTGACTCCCAACCGGAATTCGCCGTGCACACATTCTCCGACCTCCCGACGCCGCACGCCGTGCCTCGCTCCAGCACCTTCCTGCGCCTCAAGAAAAAGCTGGAGCGTTCGGTCGGGGAGGCGATCGCCGATTTCAACATGATCGAAGACGGCGATACGGTGATGGTCTGCGTGTCCGGCGGCAAGGACTCGTTCTCCCTGTTGTCGATTCTCCTCGCCCTGCGCGAGCGCGCACCGGTCGATTTCCGCATTGTGGCGATGAATCTGGACCAGAAGCAGCCGGGTTTTCCGGACGATGTGCTGCCGGCCCACTTTGCCGCACTGGGGGTCGAATACCGGATTGTGACCGAGGACACCTACGCCATCGTCAAGGACAAGATTCCGGCAGGGAAGACCAGTTGTTCGCTGTGTTCGCGGCTGCGGCGCGGGATCATCTACCGCACTGCCAGCGAGATCGGCGCGACCAAGATCGCGCTGGGGCATCACCGCGACGACATGATCGAAACCCTCTTCCTGAACCTGTTCTTTGGCGGCCGGATCAAGTCGATGCCGCCCAAGCTGGTCAGCGATGACGGGCAGCATGTGGTGATCCGGCCGCTGGCCTACTGTGTGGAGAAAGACCTCGCCCGCTTTGCGCGCGCGATGGCCTATCCGATCATTCCATGTAATTTATGCGGCTCGCAGGAAAACGCCCAGCGCCGGCAGATCAAGCACATGCTCAACGCGTGGGCGGACGCCCATCCGGGCCGGATCGAATCGATCTTCACCGCAATGAAGAACGTGGTGCCATCCCATCTCCTGGATGAAAAGTTGTTCGATTTCAAGAAGTTGACGAAAGAAGTCGCGGTCGCGGAAGGGGACGTGGCATTCGACCCCCCTGATTTTGATGATCCGGTGGGCGCGCCTCAAGCGGTCATTTCGATGGTGCGGGGCCACTGATCAATGGCGCATGGACTTGCACCCGCCATGGCATTGGCCGATCATGGGCAGGATCGCGCGACGATGGGTCGGCCGCAGTCTGGCGCGCTCTTGAGCTTCCGGAAAGCATGATTGTCGATGGCACAACAACATAATATCTGCGTGATGTATGCCGAGCTGGTCGGCGGCGAGCGACTGGCGGCGCTGTTGAGCGAGACCGAAGCCGGCCATGCGGTCGAGCGCAGCATGAACCGTGTCGAGCGGGTCGTGGATGCGCAGGGTGGTCAGATCCTGCGGCGCGCCTCGGATGAAATCTGTGTCTCCTTTGAGCGCTGCGATGGTGCGGTGCTGGCCGCCAATGAAATGATCGAACGGGTTGCCAGCCTGCCGCCGGTGCGCGGGGTCCGGCTTGGGATTCGCATCGGCGTGCACCACGGCGCCATGGAGACCGAAGGTCCGCCTGCCGGGGAGGCGCTTGCGGTGGCGATGCGTCTGGCGGGGATGGCGACCGCCGGTCAGGTGCTGATCAGCGGGGCCTCGGTGCTGCTGCTGTCCTCCAGTTCCCGTCAGTTTGTCCGCGAGCGCGACGAGCAGGGGCTGAATGTCGAGGGGTTTGAGTGGCCGGTGTATGCGCTGTCTGGCCGTGCCGGGGTGGCCACTTCGGTGCCGCCGGCGGCGCGCGTCTCGCAGCGCTTGCGGGTGCGTCATCAGCAGGATGTGCATCTGATCGAAGAACTGCGCCCGATTCTGTTGATGGGCCGCGAGATGGGCAACGACGTGGTGGTGATCGACCCGCGCACCTCGCGCCAGCACGCCAGAATCGAGCGTCGGCGCGAAGGCTTTTTCGTGATCGACCAGAGCACCAACGGGACTTTCGTCGCCAATGATGATGGCGGTGAGCAGTGCATCCGCGGCGGCGAGGTGTTGCTCGCCGGCCAGGGGCGGATCGGCTGTGGTTTTTCGGCGATGGAGGTGGAGCGCGATCTGGTGTTCTATGAAATCGTCTGAGTTGGTTCACGACAACAAAAAAACGGGCGCCGTAGGCGCCCGTTTTTTTGTTCAACTCTTCGGTGACTTTTTGTCCGCGAGCGTTGCGGGCGGTTTTCCCTTGGCCGCTGCCGGGATGGTGGCGCTGTGCTTTCCGGACAGGCAGGTTTTCATGAAAGCCTTGCGTTCGTCACCTTTCAGGACTTTTTCCTTGGCGCTGGCATTACAGTCGCGCATGCGTTGATGCTGTGGGTTGTCCGCTGCAATGGCAGGGGCGGCGAGCGCGATCAGCGATGCTGCGGCGAGGGTGTGGATGAACTGACGCATGAGGTCTCCTTGGTGCGCGGTGTGATGTGCGTCAAGGGTACCTGAATCGGATAATTAAACAAGCCGATTGGAATATTTTAAACAAGCTTCGTGTGAGAATTCATGTCGTTCCATCCGGGCTGATCAGCGCGCTTTGACGGGCGATGAAGTCCTGGGTGGAGTCGATCCCGCGCAACTGGAGGATCGTGGCGCGCACGGCGGCTTCGAGTAGCACGGCGATGTTGCGGCCGGCGGCGACCGGCAGCACCACCTTGGGCACCCGGACGCCGAGGATTTCCTGGTGGCCGCGGGTCTCGGGAAGGCGGTCGGGTTCCTGGTCGCCAGGTTGTTGGCGCTGGAGGTGGACGATGAGTTTGAGGCGCATTTTCCGGCGGCAGGCGGTTTCGCCGAAAATGGTCTGGATATTCAGGATGCCGATGCCGCGCACTTCCAGGAAATTCTTGAGCAACTCCGGGCAGCGTCCCTCCAGCACGGTCGGGGCGATGCACGAGAATTCGACCATGTCGTCGGCGACGAGGCCATGGCCGCGAGAGATCAGTTCGAGGGCGAGTTCGGATTTGCCGGCCCCTGAGTCGCCGGTGATGAAAACGCCGAGTCCGAGTACGTCCATGAACACCCCGTGCAGTGAGGTGCGTTCGGCGAGTTCGCGAGAAATGTAGAGACGAAGCTGGTCGATGACGCTGGCCGCCGGCAGGGGTGTGGTGAACAGCGCGACATCCTTTTCCTGACAGCGCCGGACCAGGATGTCGGGCGCATCGCAGCCGTCGGCAACGATGATCGCCGGCGGGTGGGCGGCGAGAATCTCGCGGACGTGATGGGCGACCTTGTCGCGCGACTGGCGTCGTCCCCAGGCGATTTCGGCGGCGCCGAGAATCTGGCACCGGTCGGGGTGGATGAGGCTGAGGTGGCCGACCAGATCGGCGGGCCAGATGCGTTCTTCGGTAACCGCCAGTGTGCCGCTCAGGCGGCCACTGATATGCGCCAGCTGGAGGCGTTCGCCGACGCGCTCAAATAGCCGCTTGACGCTCGTTTGTCGCATGCGAGCCCCAGGTGGTGAACAGCGCATGCACTGCGGCTGCGTCCTGTGCCTGGGCGATGCGGGCGCGGAAGTCCGCGTCACTGAACAGTTGTGCCAGTTCCGAGAGCAGTTGCAGGTGTTGTTCGGTGGCCTGTTCGGGCACCAGCAGGACGAAGAGCAGGCTGACCGGTTTGCCGTCGGGGGCGTCGAAGGGGATCGGACTGGCCAGCCGGATAACCGCGCCGGTGGCTTCCTTCAGGCCCTTGATGCGCCCGTGCGGGATGGCGACGCCCTGGCCAAGCCCGGTGGAACCGAGCCGCTCGCGGGCGAACAGGCTGTCGAAGACGATGCTGCGCCCGATGTCCTGATGGTTTTCGAAGATCAGCCCGGCTTGCTCGAAAACGCGTTTCTTGCTGCTGGCGTCGAGGTCGACGACCACGTTTTCGGGGGAAAGAAGGGAGGCAATAAGATTCATGGGGAGTTCAGGCGCTCAGCCGGTCGGGCCGGACATTGCCCGACCGCGCTTGCGGGGCCAATCGGATGACTGCGACGGCCCATTATAAACGCAAGCTGCAGGTCGGGCGGCGAGGGAATCGGTCACGTTTCGATGCTTTGGTGCTTCAGCGCGTCGTGGCCGTGGCCCTGCATTTTCTGTTTGTACTTGATGACCTGGCGATCGAGTTTGTCGGTCATTGCGTCGATCGCCGCGTACATGTCTTCATCCTGGCTCTCGGCAAACAGGTCCTTGCCGCGTACATGCACCGTGACCTCAGATTTCTGCACCAGCTTTTCGACCGACAGGATGACGTTGACGCTGGTCACGTTGTCAAAATGTCGGATCACCCGGTCGATTTTGGTGTTGACGTACTCGCGGATGGCGGGCGTGATTTCTACATGATGTCCGGTGATATTGAGATTCATGATCGCTCCTGTTATCAGATCGTCTTGCGCTTGCTGACCGGCGGGATGTTGAGTGACTCACGGTATTTGGCGACCGTTCGTCGTGCCACAACCATGCCCTGCTGGCCGAGTAAATCTGCGATTTTCGCGTCGGAAAGCGGTTTTTTGCGGTCTTCCGCATCCACCAGCTGACGAATCAGCGCGCGAATCGCGGTCGATGAGGCCGCGCCACCGGTGTCGGTGGCCACATGACTGCCGAAGAAATATTTGAACTCCAGTACGCCGCGCGGCGTGGACATGTACTTTTGGGTGGTGACACGGGAGATGGTGGATTCGTGTAACTCCAGCTCCTCTGCAATCTCCCTGAGCGTCAGTGGACGCATTGCCACCTCGCCATAATCGAAGAACTGGCGCTGTTGGTCAACGATGGCTTGCGAGACCCGCAAAATCGTGTCGAAGCGTTGCTGCACGTTCTTGATCAGCCACTTGGCTTCCTGCAACTGCCCGCCCAGATCGCCGTTGTTGCCCCGGTTTTGCTGAAGCAGCTGGGCGTACAGGGCGTTGACCTTGAGGCGCGGCATGGCCTCCGGGTTGAGGGTTGCGGTCCACCGTCCGCGCAGCTTGCGGATCACCACATCGGGGATCACGTAGCGGGTGTCGTTGCTGGCAAAACGGGCGCAGGGGCGCGGACTGAGGCTGCAGATCAGCTGGTGGGCATCGCGCAACTCGTCTTCACTGCATTGCAGGGTGCGGCGCAGGCGGGTGAAGTCGCGCTGGGCGAGCACGTCGAGGAGTTCGTTGACGATGCGCAACGCCAGCGCGCGGGTGTCGCTCTCGGGCAGGACGCGCAGTTGCAGCGCCAGGCACTCGGCCGGCGAGCGGGCGCCGACGCCGGCCGGGTCGAGATGTTGCAGGTGGTGCAGCGCGATCTGCAGCTCCTCAAGCTCCACCTCGCTCTCCTCGGAGAACATCGACAACCATTCTTCGAGGTCCTGGGTGAGATAGCCGTCGTCGTCCAGCGCTTCGATCAGGAAACGCACCAGGGCGCGGTCGCGGTCGGTCAGCGGGGTGAGCGAGACCTGCGCGTCGAGATGCTCGCGCAGCGACACTTCGGCCGCGTGGAAGGCCTGGAAATCGCTCTCCTCGTCGTCGCCGCGGCTGCCGGAACTGCCGGTGCCGGCATTGACCCAGTCGCTCATGGTGTCGAGCGGATCGCCGCTGCCTTCTTCCAGCGCCGCCATGTCGGCCTCGTCGGCGCGCTGCTCCTCGCTGGGCTCTTCGTCGCGTTCGAGCAGGGGATTGTCCAGCAGGTGCTGCTCGATTTCCTGATTGAGCTCGATGGTCGACAGTTGCAGCAGCTTGATCGATTGCTGCAGCTGCGGGGTGAGCGTCAGGTGCTGCGAGAGTTTGAGCTGGAGGGTCGGTTTCATCGCGGCGGGACGGCGTCAGAGGCGGAAATGTTCGCCCAGATACACTTGACGCACCTGGTCATTTTGCACGATGTCGGACGGGGTTCCGCTGGCGAGCACCTCGCCGGCGTTGATGATGAAGGCACGCTCGCAGATGCCCAGGGTCTCGCGCACGTTGTGGTCGGTGATCAGCACCCCGATGCCGCGATCCTTGAGGAAGCGGATGATCTTCTGGATGTCGAGCACCGCGATCGGGTCGACCCCGGCAAAAGGTTCGTCGAGCAGGATCAGGCGCGGCGAGGTGGCCAGCGCGCGGGCGATTTCGCAGCGCCGGCGCTCGCCGCCGGAGAGCGAGATGGCGGTGTTGTCGCGCAGATGGGCGATGCCGAGCTCTTCGAGCAGGGTTTCGAGGCGCTCGTGGATGTCCGAGGCCGACAGCGCCTGCAGCTCAAGCACCGCGCGGATGTTCTCCTCGACCGTGAGCTTGCGGAAGACGCTCATTTCCTGCGGCAGGTAGGAGAGCCCGAGGCGCGCGCGGGCGTGGATCGGCAGATGGGTCAGGCGCGCATCGTCGAGCGTGATCTCCCCGCCGTCGGCCGCCACCAGCCCGACGATCATGTAGAAGCAGGTGGTCTTACCCGCGCCGTTGGGGCCTAGCAGGCCGACCACCTCGCCGCTGCCGACGTCGAACGACACGTCGTGCACCACCGTGCGCGCCTTGTACTTCTTTTGCAGTCCGGCGACCCTAAGCAGGCTCATCGTGGCAGTCTTTCAATATCCTGTGGATGATATCGGCGGCAAAGCCCCGTCCCTGGAGGAAGCGTGCCTGCTGTGCCCAGGCGCGGGCGTCGCGCGGCGGCTGGCCGAATTTTTTCTGCCACACCGCCTGCGCGCGTGACAGGTCGTCGGCTTCGAGGGTGTCCGCCATGGCGCTGTCGATATCCGCCTCCGCCACCCCCTTGCGGCGCAATTCGTGACGCAGGCGCTGGCTGCCGAGGCGGCCTTGACGGCTGCGCACATAGCTGTGGGCGAAGCGGCGGTCGGAGAGCAGGTCGAGCGCTTCGAGGCCGTCGAGCAGGGGTTCGATGTCGGCGGCTGCGGCCTCGCTGCCCAGCTTGTGCGCCAGCTCCGCGCGGCTGTGCTCGCGCATCGACAGCAGACGCAAGGCGCGGGCCTTGAGCGCATCGCCCATGGACGCGATCAGGCTTCGGTGGGGGTGGCGGCAGGGGGCTCGATCGCCGCCATGGCCGCCAGGCCGAAGGTGCTGCGGACCTTGTTCTCGATCTCGCGCGCGACGGACGGGTTGGTTTTCAGGTACTCGCGCGTGTTGTCCTTGCCCTGGCCGATCTTGGCGCCGTCGTAGGCGTACCACGAGCCGGACTTGTCGACGATCTTGGCTTCCACCCCGAGGTCTATGATCTCGCCCTCGCGCGAGATGCCCTCGCCGTACAGGATGTCGAAATTGGCCTGCTTGAACGGCGGCGCGACCTTGTTCTTGACCACCTTGCAGCGGGTTTCGGAACCGATCACTTCGTCGTTCTTCTTGATCGT
>JAGRFO010000311.1 GCA_020446005.1 Rhodocyclaceae bacterium
GAGCTTGATGTTCTTGCCATCGACCAGCGCTTCGAAGGTGCCGTCGGGGAGGGCCTTTTGAATCTGGGCGATGAAGCGGTCACCGGGGCGATATTCCGGCAACTGACCGGCGATGCCCTTGGACGGCTGCAAGGGGCCGATGGGGGGCTCGTCGGCAAAGAAGCTGGCCTCTGTGAGGAGCCGGAGGCGGGCGGCAAGATCGCCTGGAATCATGGTCGCTCGGTTCGCTGTGACCCTGTGCTCCGGCGCTGTCGGGCGCGCTTACGGGGCAGCGGACCGCCTGTGATCGTTCATTTATCGATAACTCTGCGAGACCTTGCGCTGGTTGCGGGCGCCGGCCATTTCTTCCTGCGCGTCGCGCTGCAGCCGCTCGATGTGCGGTGCGGCCGCGCCAATCGCGTCGAGCGCACGCCGGATGAGCGTCGCCAGCTGCGGCGACGGTGTGGCGGTGGGCGTGCGCTGGATGCGCTGGAGGGTGGCTTCGTGCGCGCTTTGCAAGGTCTGCATGCGCTCGAGGTCACCCTGCGCGCTGGCCTCGGCGAGCGCTTCGAGCTGCTCGGCGAGCTGAGTGTAGTGCTGGGTGACCGCAGCCGGGGCGCTCATGGGGCGGCCAGGTCTGCGCGGCCGAGCTCCTTCCACGCATCGCCCAGTTCCTTGAGCAGGCGGCCGGCCTCGTCGAGCGGTTCGGTCGTGTTGTTGGTGTTGGCGCGCAGCAGCAGCATCACGATGTATTCGTACAGATCGTCGAGGTTTTGCGCAATTTCGCCGCCGTCCTTGATGTTGAGCGCGGCGCGCAGGCCGCTGCCGATGATGTCGATGGCCTTGTTGATGGCCTCGGCCTTGTCGCGCGTCTTGCCTTCCACCAAATGCGTTTTGGCGAGGCTGATCGAGAGCAGGGCGCCATCAAACAGCATGGTGATCAGGCCATGCGGCGAGGCGCCCAGCGCTTCGGCTTCGATGCCGCCGGAGCGGTAGGCGGCGGCAGGGTTGCTGGATTTCATGAGCATTATCGTTTTCCTTGGAGTGCCGGGTGGCGGTGTCAGGGCTTGTGTGCTCAGTTGTTACTGTTCGGCTTGATCAAGCTGTCGAGTTGCTGGGTGAGGTAAGTGCTGGTTGTGTTGAGGCTGGCGATCAGGGTGTCGAGCGCGGAGAACTGCGCGCGCAGGCGGGCCTCGGTCGAGGTCAGCAGCTGTTCGAGCCGTTCGCGCTGGTCGTCGATCGACGAGATCGAGGTTTCGATGCCGTTGACCCGGTTGTCGATCAGGCCGTCGGCCTCGGTGAAGGCGGTGGCCATGTCTTCCATCGCCGTGCCGTAGGCGCCCAGCGCGGTGATCACGCCGTCGAAATCGGTCTCGACCGCGTTGTTCAGCTCGCTGGTGTCGAGCGTCAGCGTGCCGTCCTGCTGGACTTCGACGCCGAGACTGAACAGATATTCGTAGGCCCCGCCCGAAAGACCCGTGGGGACGGTGCTGATGCTCTGGCGCATCCGGCCCAGCAGGGTGCGGGTGGTGGCGTCGCCGTTGAGCGGCTTGCCTTCCTTGGTCTCCGAGTCGTAAGACGTCTGGGCGCCGATTTCGTTGCGCAGGGCGTTGTAGGCGTCCACAAAGCTCTTGACCGCCGCTTCGATGCCGCTGGCGTCGCGCGCCACGTCGAGCGTCGACGTGCCGACCGCCTTGGCGGTGATGGTGACGTTGGCGATCGCCGAGGTGATCTGGTTGCTTTGCGAGGTGACGGTTTCGCCCTCGACGGTGACGATCGCGTTTTCGGCGGCGCGCGCGTTCGGGTGCGCCCCGTCGAAGGTGCCCAGCGCGGTGAGGTTGGCGTCGCCGCCGCTCACCGACAGGGAGAAAGCGTTGTCGGTGCCGGTTTCCTTGGCGGTCAGCACCAGCCGGCTGCCGGCGTCGCCGTTGACCACCGTGGCCTGCACGTCGATGCCCGCGTCGTTGATCGCATTGGCCACGTCCTGCAGGCTGTTGCCCGTCGTCGAGAGCGTCACGTCCTGGGTCGTGCCGTTGATGGTGAAACTCAGCGTGCCGGCGCCGTAGGTGATGGCCGGGGTCTGCAGCGCCGAGAAGGACTTCTGCGCCTTGGCGGTCTGCACCACGTCGATGGTGTAGCTGCCGGCACGGGCGAAGGTGCCAGCGGTTGAGGAGATGACGTCCTCGTCGCCGACGGTGGTCGCATAGCCGGCCAGTTCGTTCGGGTCGGCCAGCGTGGCGGCCGCGGTCTGCAGGTCCGACAGCCGGCTCTTGATCGAGCCGAAGGCCGAGATCTGGGCCGAGAACGAGGCTTCTTTGGTATTGAGCGCGGTGAGCGGACGGCGCTCGATCGCCATCAACTGCGAGACGATCGAGCTGGAGTCGAGCCCCGATCCGATGCCCAGCGACGATATGGTTCCGGTGGCCATGGTTGGATCCTCCTGCCGTCAGGCTTCCTGCTGGACCAGCAAGCCGGTGCGCATCTCTTCGATGTTCTCGTCGAGAATTTCCGCCAGCCGGAGGAATTCCTCCGAGGGAATCTGGCGGATCAGCTCGTTTGACTCGCGATCCATGATTTTGATCACCACCGCGCCGGCTTTTTCATTCAGGCTGAAGTTAATGTCGCGGGCCACGGACTGGAGCGACTTCTGCGCCTTTTCGATCGCCGCCTGCAACTGCTGCGGGTCGAGCGCCTGGGCCTTCTCCTGCTGTTCGGCGGCTGCGCTGCGTGCGACCTCTTTGGCCGTTTCTGCTGCGGCCGCTTTGGCCTGGGCCGCCGCTTGCGCCCCGCCTGCGACCGCAGACTGGGCCGCTGCGGCGCCGGTGACCGGCGGCGTCGCCCCGGCGACCTTGGCGCGCGGCACGCTCTGCGCGCCGGCGTGTACCGCAGCGACAGAGGGGTTGAATTGAATAGCCATGTTGCTCTCCTATTCGCGAACGCCCGAGGTGGCAAATATTGCCGCCCCGGGCGCCTTCGATTGGCAAGAACTGCCGGATCGAGGGGCGATTAGTTCAGTAGCGACAGCACGTTTTGCGGGACGCTGTTGGCCTGCGCGACCATCGCTGTACCGGACTGCTGCAAAATCTGTGCCCGGGTCAGGTTGGCGGTTTCGGCGGCGAAGTCGGCGTCCATGATGCGGCTGCGCGCAGCGTACTGGTTCTCGCGCGCGGTCTCGAGCTGCTGGATGGTGAATTGCATCCGGCCCATCACGCCGCCGATCGTCGCGCGGTTGCTGGCCACCGAGTTGAGCGCGGTGTCCAGCGCGGTCAACGCGGAGGAGGCGCCGGCACTGGTGGCGATCGAGGCGCCCGAGGCACTCACCGTGACGCTGCCGAAAGTGGCGCTCATGCTGTCAGCCGCGGCGGCCCCGATCTGGAAGCTGAAGGTGCCGAACACGCTCTGGTTGTTGAGCTTGGCGGCGCCTTGCAGGCGGTCCAGTTCAGTGTTGAGCTGGCCATATTCCGAGTTGAGGTAGCCACGTTCGGTATCCGAAATCGTGCCGTTGAGCGACTGGACCGCCAGTTCGCGCATCCGCTGCAGCA
>JAGRFO010000051.1:0-5454 GCA_020446005.1 Rhodocyclaceae bacterium
ATTTCGGCATACACCTTGGCCAGCATGCCGCCGTAGGTGATGCCCAACGCCGCCACGCCGGCCGCCGGCCCGAGGCCGAAGAGACGCACGAACAGCAGCGCCCACACCAGCTCGGGCACCCCGCGCAGCACCAGCGTGAGGAGCCGCGCCGCGCCGCGCACCAGTCCGGCGACCGGCCGGCCGCGCCCACCGAGGCGGCTGATCGACAGGCTGCGCGTAGCGATCAGCGCCAGCGGCACGCCGATAACCATCGCCAGCGCGATCCCGGCGGTGGCGATGGCGAGGGTGTCGAGCGTCGCCGCAACTAGCAGCGCGATGAAGTCCGCGCCGGTCTCGGGCGGCAAAAAGGTGGCGAGAAAACGGCCGATGAGCGCCAGATTGGCCGGGTCGAACAGCGCCGCAGGGTCGAACTGCGCCACCTGCAACAGCGGCCACAACAGACACAGGCCGAGCACCAGCGCGGTGGCGCGGCCGCGCGCGGCGGGGTCGCGCAGGCCGGCGTTCATGCGCAGCGGGTCAGGCGCGGCCGCTCGGGCGGCGCGCCGGATTCCGCCGGTGCTGCGGGGGCCGCCGGCGCGCCGGCGTAGAGCGCGGCGATGTCGGCGTCGCTCACCTGCGCGGCCGGCCGGTCGAAGACGATGCGCCCGTCGCGCAGGCCGATCACCCGCGAGAAGGCGCTGCGCGCCAGTTCGACCGCGTGCAGGCTGGCCACCAGGGTCGCGCCGCGCGTGCGCGCTTCGTCGTTGAGCGTTACCGCGACATGCTGCGCCAGCGCGGGGTCGAGCGCCGAGACCGGTTCGTCGGCGAGGATCAGGTCCGGCCGCTGGTACAGCACCCGCGCCAGCGCGACGCGCTGCAACTGGCCGCCGGAGAGTTGGTCGCAGCGGTCGAACAGGCGCTCGGCCAGACCGAGGCGGTCGAGCACGGCGTGCGCGCCGGGCAGGTCGATCGGATGGAGCAGCGAGCGCATCGCCCGCCACAGCGACCACTGCCCGAGCCGACCCGCGAGCACCGCGGTGACCACCCGCTGACGCGGCGGGAGCGGCGGGGACTGGTGCATTTTGCCAATGCGCGCGCGCAGCTGGCGCAGGCGCGCGGCGGGCAACGCCCACGGATCAGCGTCGAACACGCTGAGCGCCCCCGCACTCGGCCGCAGGCTGGCACCCAGCACGCGCAGCAGGCTGGTCTTGCCGGCGCCGGAGGGGCCGATGAGGGCCACCCGCTCGCCAGCGGCGATGACCAGATCGACCCCCGCCAGCGCGCGGCGTCCACCCGGATAGGTCACGCCCAGCGCGGCGAGACGGATCATGACCACACGCTCAGCGGATCAGGCCGGCCGCGCGCGCCGCCGATTCGATACCCTCGTAATTGGCCGGCTCGGTGGGAATGAAGCGGCTCGCGCGCTGCAGGTCGAGAATCGCCTTGTGCGCCGGGTTGGCCGGGTCGAGGGCAAGAAAGGCGGCCTTGATCTTGGCCTGCAGCGCCGGATCAAGCCCGCTGCGCACCGTCCAGTTGTAGTCGAAGTAGCCCGGCGTGGTGTAGAACACGCGCACCTTGGCGGGGTCGACCTTGCCTTGCGCGACGAGCTTGTCCCACACCGAGGCGTTGAGCGCGCCGGCGTCGACCTTGCCGGCGGCGACGAAGGCGGCGGTGGCGTCATGCGCGCCGGAGAAGGCGATGTTGGCGAAGTCCGACTCCGGCGTCACCCCGGCTTCGGCGAGGAAGTGGCGCGGCATCAGGTGGCCGGAGGTGGACGAGGGTGAACCGAAGGCCACCCGCTTGCCTTTGAGATCGGCCAGCGTGTGGATGGCCGGATCGGCGGTGACGAATTTGGAGGTGAAGCGGGCGTCCTCCTCGCGCTGCACCAGCGGCACGGCCCCGCCAGCGGTGCGCAGCTTGGCCTGGACGTAGGTGAAGCCGCCCAGCCAGGCGAGGTCGACCTTGCCGGCGCCGAGCGCCTCGACCACCGCGGCGTAGTCGGTGACCGGCACAAACTTGACCGGCATGCCAAGCTGCTGCTCAAGATAGGCGCCCAGCGGTTCGAACTTCCGTTGCAGTTCGGTGGGCGATTCGTCGGGGATGGCGGAGACGCGCAACACGTCGGCCGCGAGGACCGGGGAGGCCGGCAACGCCAAAGCGAGACCGGCAGCACTGAGCGCGCGCAGGACGGCGCGACGCATCGACAACTGCATCATGGTGGATTCCTTGTCTTCAACCGTCGGGGCGCGAATCGTCACACCTCGACTTACATTTGAGCGCTCGGCAATCGCCGGGGCCCGGGCACTTCAAAGCGGTAACTCAGACCGCGGGCGGACTATAGCCGCCGGAAGACGTCAAAACAAGGAAGCCGGGACCGGCGGGGCGGTCAGGCGGCCATCTTTTCGCCCGCCGGCAGCAGGATGATGGCGGTGCGCGCCAGCCGGTCGTGGGCGAACTGGCGGTCGCGGTCGATCAGCGCCCACCACAGGCCGGCGCCGAACAGGCAGATCGACGGCCAGGCCAGCAGATAGCGCAGCAGGGCCCGACGCCAGGCCACCGGCTTGCCCTCGTCGGCGGTCACCAGCCGCAGGCGCCAGGTCTGCATCGCCAGGGTCTGGCCGCTGGTGCACCAGTAGTACAGAAAATAGCCGCCCAGCACGACAAGGATGTGCAGCCAGCCAAACCAGCCAGCGGGCGCGACCTCGACGGCCATGCTGTAGATCAGGTTGGGGATCAGGTAGAACAAGGCCAGCACACCAACCAGCAGCAGGCCTTCGTAGACCAGCGCCGCCAGACGGCGCCGCAGTCCGCCCAGCTCGACCACCAGGCGCTGGCTCACGGGCGATCCTTCTTCTGCTTGGCTTTTTTGCGGGCCTTGGCGCGTTCCTCGGGCGACAACTGCTGGTATTCCTGCCACTTGTCGTGCAGCGCTTCGCGGCGTTCGGGCGGGATGGTGCGCAGGGCGCGGTATTGCTCCAGCGCGCGGGCGCGGTCGCTGGGCGAAAGGCTCGACCAGTTGCGCATTCGCCCCTGCACGCGTGACTGCTCATCCGGGGTGAGTTTGTCGAAGCGGTCGACCACCCCGCGCCATTTTTGCCGTTCACCATCATCGAGCTGACGCCATTGGCCCGAGAGCGGCGCGAGCGCGCGCTTTTCGGCCGGCGCGAGCGAGGACCAGTCGTCGCTGGCAGCGGCGACGCCAGCCGCCAGCGCCAGACTCAGGAGCGCGAATCGCTTTGCAGCCATGCCCGGAACCCTTGATCGAGGTAGGCGTCGATCGGCAGATCGTCCGCCAGCAGGGCGGTTTCGACCTCGCCCTGTCGCGCCAGCGTGCGCTCGCTGTTGACGTAGTCGCCGGCCAGAAACACCGCCAGCACCAGCGCCGCGGTGAGCGCCGGACGCAGCGCGGGAAGCAACTGCCAAGAGCGCGGCGCGGCCAGCCAGTCCACCAGCGCGCCCCGCCGACGCGCCGCCACCGCCTGCTGACGCCCCTGCCGCAGGCGCGCCAGCACGGCGTTGTCCAACTGCGCGCTGCCCTCGCTGAGCAGGTGCGCCACGCGCCGGCCGAATTGCTGCTGTGGGTTCATAACGTGATTCCTTTTGCCTTCAGTGCCGCGGCCAGCGCCGTGGTGGCCCGCGAGCAATGGGTCTTGACGCTGCCCTCGGAGCAGCCCATTGCGGCGGCGGTTTCGGTGGTGCTCATGTCTTCCCAGTAACGCATCAGAAAAGCCTCGCGTTGACGCTGTGGCAGGCGGGCGATCTCGGCCTCGATGATACCCAGCATCTGCGCCTGGCCGACGAGTTTGTCGGGCGAGAACTGCCGGTTGCCCTCATCGGCGGCCACCAGCGTGTCGAGCGGGTCGGTGGCATCGTCCTCGTCGCGGCGGAACATCGACGACCACATCGACACCCAGGTCGTGCGCACCTTTTGGCGGCGCAGCATGTCCCGCACCACATTTTGCAGGATGCGCTGGAACAGCAGCGGCCATTCATCCGCAGGGCGATCACCGTATTTGCTGGCCAGCCGGATCATGGCCTCTTGCACCGCGTCGAGCGCGCCGGCCTCGTCACGCAAGGAGAATAGCGCTTGCTTGAAGGCCCGCCGCTCGACACCGGCGAGAAAAACGGAGAGTTCGGAATCAGAAGCCAGAAAAACACCTCACGGGGCACTCATGCGCGCATTGTGCCATGCACAAGCTATGCCTTGACCTGCGCGAACCCGATGGGTACTGTTACGGGTTTCCCACGCAAATACAGAGAATTAGGGGCAGCAATGGTGTTGACCGGGGCGGAAATTGTAATCAGGTGCCTGCAGGAAGAAAAGGTCGAGTACGTGTTCGGCTATCCGGGCGGCGCGGTGCTTTTCATTTACGACGCACTCTTCCAGCAGGATCAGGTTCGCCACGTTCTGGTGCGCCACGAGCAGGCCGCGATCCACGCGGCCGACGGGTTCGCGCGCTCCACCCAGACGGTAGGCTGCGCGCTGGTGACCTCCGGCCCGGGGGCGACCAACGCCGTCACCGGCATTGCCACCGCATTTTGCGACTCGGTGCCGATGGTGATCATCAGCGGTCAGGTGCCGACTGCAGCGATCGGTCAGGACGCGTTTCAGGAGGTCGACACCGTCGGCATCACCCGCCCCTGCGTCAAGCACAACTTCCTGGTCAAGAGCGCCAAGGACATCGCCTCGACCATCAAGAAGGCCTTTTATCTCGCCAAGACCGGCCGGCCCGGTCCGGTGGTGGTCGACATCCCCAAGGACGTGACCGCCCAAAAGGCCGAGTTCAGCTACCCGCACAGCGTCGACATGCGCTCCTACAACCCGGTGGTCAAGGGCCATCAGGGGCAGATCAAGAAGGCGCTCAAGCTGCTGCGCGAGGCCAAGCGGCCGATGATCTACACCGGCGGCGGGGTGATCCTCTCCGACGCCGCCGAGGCGCTCACCCAGCTCACCCGCAAGCTGGGCATGCCGATCACCAACACCCTGATGGGTCTGGGCGGCTATCCGGCCAGCGATCCGCAGTATCTGGGCATGCCGGGCATGCACGGCACCTACGAAGCCAACATGTCGATGCACTTCTCCGACGTGCTGGTAGCCATCGGCGCGCGCTTCGACGACCGCGTCATCGGCGACCCCAACCACTTCGCGCAGGAACCGCGCAAAATCATCCACATCGACATCGACCCCTCCTCGATCTCCAAGCGGGTCAAGGTCGACGTGCCGATCGTCGGTGATGTGAAGGAAGTGCTCGAAGAGATGCTGCGCCTGCTCGACGGCGGCGGCGAGCCCACCGACAAGGAAGCGCTCGCCACCTGGTGGAAGCAGATCGAGGAATGGCGCCGTCGCGACTGCATGAAGTACAAGAACTCGGACGAGATCATCAAGCCGCAGTTCGTGGTGCAAAAGCTGTGGGAAGTGACCGGCGGCGACGCCTTCATCACCTCCGACGTCGGCCAGCACCAGATGTGGGCGGC
>JAGRFO010000051.1:5462-5606 GCA_020446005.1 Rhodocyclaceae bacterium
ACAAGCCGCGCCGCTGGCTCAACTCTGGCGGTCTGGGCACGATGGGCGTCGGCCTGCCCTATGCGATGGGCGCCCAGCTGGCGCATCCCGGCAGCCCGGTGGCGTGCATCACTGGCGAAGCGTCGATCCAGATGTGCATCCAGG
>JAGRFO010000312.1:0-252 GCA_020446005.1 Rhodocyclaceae bacterium
CGGTGCTGCTCGGCCGCTCGCCGCGCGCCATTGTGGATGCCGCGGTCTTCCGCGCCAGCCAGAGCGCCGCACCGGTGATCGTCCCCGCCGGGCTGCCCGCTGAGTTGTTGCGTCGCCGGCCGGATCTGGTCGAGGCTGAACAGGCGCTGATTGCCGCCCACGCCCGCATCGGCGAGGCCCGCGCGCAGCGCCTGCCGGCGATCGCCCTGACCGCCTCGCTGGGACGAGAATCGACCGACTTCGCCACCCTGC
>JAGRFO010000312.1:274-2789 GCA_020446005.1 Rhodocyclaceae bacterium
GCCCTCGGCCTGACCCAGCCGATCTGGGACGCCGGTCGCCTCAAGCGCTCCGAGGAGGCCGCCGAAGCGCGCGCCGCACAGGCCCGCGCGCGCTACCGGCAGACGGTCGCCAATGCCTTCGCCGATGTGCGTCGCGCCTTGGCCGCCCAGCGCGCGGCGATGGACAGCCGCGGCGCGCAGGCGGGACGGGTCGAGGCGCTCGGCCGGGCGCTGACGCACGCCCGGCAACGCTTCGATGCCGGCATGGTCGGCCGGCTCGAACTGCTCGACACCGAACGCAACCTGCTCGACGCGCAACTGCGCCTGGCCGATGCCGCGGCCAGCCAGAAAACCGCGATTGCCGACCTCTTCCGCGCGCTCGGCGGCGGCTGGACCACCACCCAGTAAGCAAAAACGCCGGCACAAGGCCGGCGTTTTTGCGTGGGCGGACCCGGCTCAGCGGAAGTAGGCTTCGAGCCGCTCGAACACCGCGTGCTCGGCGCCGTGGCGCTGCACGCTGCGCACATCCACCAGCTTTTCCACCTGCTTGATCATCTGCTCCAGCCGCTGGTCCTCGAACACCAGCAGCCAGATGCGGCTGCGCGTGGCGTCCGCGAGCGGCATGCACAGAATCCCCTCGACGTTGAAAGCGCGGCGCGCGAACAGGCCGCAGATGTGCGACATCACGCCGGGGTGGTTGTTGACTTCCAGCTCCAGCACCACCTTGACGCGGTTCATCTGGGCGCGATCGATCACGATTGTCATGACAGCTTCTCCTTAACCGATCATTTCGCTGTTGGCGGCGCCCGGCGGCACCATGGGATAGACGAATTCCTCGCGGTCGATCGAGCAGTGAATCAGGCACGGCCCCGGTCGCTTGAGCGCGGCGGCCAGCGTGGCGGCGGGATCGTCGGCCGTGTCGAGATCGACCGTCTCAAGCCCGAAGCCCTCCGCCACCTTGAGGAAATCGGTGGCGCGCTTGTAGCTGGAGGCCATCGTGCGCTTGCCGTAGAACAGGTTCTGCTGCTGGTACACCAGCCCCAGCGAGTTGTTGTTCATGAGCACGATCTTGACGTTGAGTTCTTCCTCCGCCAGGGTCGCCATCTCCTGAATGTTCATCTTGAGGCTGCCGTCGCCGGAGAAGCACACCACGGTACGCTCAGGCGCGGCCAGCGCGGCGCCGATCGCCGCCGGCAGGCCGAAGCCCATCGTGCCCAGCCCGCCCGAGGTGAGCCACTGGCGCGGCCGACGGAAGGGATAGGCCTGCGCCACCCACATCTGATGCTGGCCAACGTCGGTGGTGATGACCGCCTCGTCGTTGAGCGCGTTGGCCACCGCCTGCACCAGACCGTAGTGCGAACGCGGATTGTCGACATTCGGCATCGCCAGCGGATGACGCTGTTTGAGGTCGTTGACCTGCGCCAGCCAGCCCTCGCGCAGCTTGACGTGGACCTGCGGCAACAGCGCTTCGAGCACCTGGCTGACATCGCCGTTGATGCCGACGTGCGCGGTCTTGATCTTGTCGAGTTCGGACGGGTCGATGTCCACATGCACGATCTGCGCCTTGGGGCAGAACTGCGCTGCCTTGCCGATCGCGCGGTCGTCGAAACGCGCGCCGACGCACACCAGCAGATCGGCCTCTTCGAGCACGTAGTTGGTGTAACGCGCGCCATGCATGCCGAGCATGCCGAGCGACAGGGGATGGTCGACCGGCATCGCGCCGAGCGCCATCAAGGTCATGGTGGTCGGCATGCCGGCCTGCTCGGCCAGCGTCACCGCCAGATGGGAGGCACCCGAGGCGATCACCCCGCCGCCCAGGTACAGCACCGGCTGCCGGGCGGCGTTGATCATCTGCGCGGCGCGCTCGATGGCGGCGAGGTCGGGGGTCGGCAGCGGCGCGGGAACGACCGGCGAGGGATAGTCCTCGAACTCGATGCGCTGGTTCTGCACGTCCTTGGGCACGTCGATCAGCACCGGGCCGGGGCGGCCGGACATCGCCAGCCGGAACGCGGCGGGCACCACCTCCAGCAGCTCGCGGGCGTCGCGCACCAGATAGTTGTGCTTGGTGACCGGGATGGTCATGCCATAAGTGTCGACCTCCTGAAACGCGTCGGTACCGATCATCGGCAGCGGCACCTGGCCGGTGATGGCGACCAGCGGAATCGAGTCGAGCTTGGCGTCGGCGATGGCGGTGACCAGATTGGTGGCGCCGGGGCCGGACGAGGCCAGGCACACTTCCGGCCGCCCCGACACGCGCGCCATGCCCTGCGCCATGAACCCCGCGCCCTGCTCGTGACGGGCCAGCACGTGGTGAATCTTTTCGCTGTGCGACAAGGCGTCGTAAAACGGCAGGATCGCGCCGCCGGGCACCCCGGCGACGGTTTCAATGCCTTGTCGTTCAAGCAGGCGCACGATCAATTCCGCGCCAGTCATCTGCATCATGTTGCTCTCCTGAAGGTTCTGCCGGCTTGCGGGCGGGGAACCCATGTAAAAAACCCCCGCCAGCTTCGCGCCGGCGGGGGTTTCGAGAATCCTG
>JAGRFO010000313.1 GCA_020446005.1 Rhodocyclaceae bacterium
CCGATGTCGGCGGTGCACCAGAAGATGTCGTCGGGCTTGATGTCGAAGGTGTATTGCATCGACAGCATGGCCTGCAGCAGATAGCCGCCGCTGGCGTGCTGAACGCCCTTGGGCTTGCCAGTCGAACCGGAGGTGTAGAGGAGGAACAGCGGGTGTTCGGCATCGACCCATTCCGGCTCGCAGGTGTCAGCCTGGGCGGCCATCACTTCGTCCAGCCACAGGTCGCGGCCGGCGACCATGTTGACGTCGGCGCCGGTGCGCTTGACGATCAGCACGTTCTTGATGGTGTCGCAACCGCCCATGGCCAGCGCTTCGTCGGCGATCGGCTTGAGCGGCAGCGCCTTGCCGCCGCGGAACTGACCATCGGAAGTGATCAGCGCCGTCGCGCCCGCGCCTTCGATACGGTCGCGCAGCGACTGGGCGGAGAAGCCTCCAAACACCACCGAGTGGGTCGCGCCAATGCGGGCGCAGGCCTGCATCGCGACAATGCCTTCGATCGACATCGGCAGGTAGATGACAACGCGATCGCCCTTGACCACGCCGATGCTCTTGAGCGCGTTGGCCATTTTGCAGACGCGTCCGAGCAGATCCTTGTAGGTGATCTTGGTGACTTCGCCGCTGTCGGCTTCGAAGATGATCGCCACCTTGTCGCCCAGGCCCTTATTGACCTGGCGGTCGATACAGTTGTACGAGACGTTCAGCTTGCCGTCGGCAAACCACTTGAAGAATGGCGCCTCGCTCTCATCGAGCACCTGAGTGAACGGGGTGTGCCAATCCAGCAGGTTGCGGGCATGGTTGGCCCAGTAGCCTTCGTAATCTTCTTCGGCCTGCTTGACGAGGGCTCGGTAGCCCTCCATGCCGGAGACGGCCGCATTCTTGGCAAGCGACTCGGGCGGGTAATAAAGCTTCAGAGCATTCTCGGACATAGACCACCTCTCCTCAATTCAGTGAATCGGACTTCGGTTGCGTGACGTTCTTCATTTGCCCACCCTCTCGCGGAGAACGGCCTGGAGCCCTGACCCACGAGATGATGCCGGTTGGCCGACATTAAAGGATTTCTATCTTACACAGGACTTACACAGCGCTTGCCCGAACGGGCAAGGAAGCAATGCTAGAATTCAAAACCGCGCCCGGCAAGCCCGCCGTTTGATTTCAATACAGCACAGCGCGCTGCCACACCGGCCTACTGGACACGAGGGAGCCCAACCGTGAGCACAATCAAGCAAGAAGACTTTATTCAGTCGATCGCCGACGCTTTTCAATTCATCAGTTATTACCATCCGCTGGATTACATCCAGGCTCTCGGCGAAGCCTATGAGCGCGAACAATCACCCGCCGCCAAGGATGCCATCGCCCAGATTCTGACCAACAGCCGGATGTGTGCCGAAGGCCACCGACCGATCTGCCAGGACACGGGCATCGCGGTCGTGTTTCTCAAGATCGGCATGAACGTACGCTGGGACAGCACCCTGAGCGTGCAAGAGATGGTGGACGAAGGCGTTCGCCGCGCTTACACCGACCCCAACAACACACTGCGCGCCTCCGTGCTGCTCGACCCCGCCGGCGCCCGCAAGAACAGCAAGGACAACACCCCGGCCGTGGTGCACTACGAAATCGTCCCCGGCGACACCGTCGACATCACCTGTGCGGCCAAGGGCGGCGGCTCCGAAAACAAGTCCAAAATGGTCATGCTCAACCCCTCGGACTCGATCGTCGACTGGGTCCTCAAAACCCTGCCGACCATGGGGGCCGGCTGGTGCCCGCCGGGCATTCTTGGCATCGGCATCGGCGGCACGCCAGAAAAAGCCATGCTCCTCGCCAAGCAGTCGCTGATGGGCCATGTCGACATTCAGCAGCTGCAAGCCAAGGCCGACTCCGGCGCCGAGTTGACTCGCGTCGAATCGCTGCGCCTCGAACTGTTCGAAAAAGTGAATGCTCTGGGCATTGGCGCGCAAGGCCTCGGCGGACTGACCACCGTGCTCGACGTCAAGATTCTGGACTACCCGACGCACGCCGCCTCGTTGCCGATCGCCATGATCCCCAACTGCGCCGCCACCCGTCACGTTCACTTCGAACTTGACGGATCGGGCCCCGCCAAGCTCCAGCCGCCCCGACTGGAAGACTGGCCCGACGTCACCTGGCAGGCCGACACCGATGTCGCCACCCGGGTCGATCTCAACACCCTCACCAAAGAGCAGGTGGCGTCCTGGAAGCCCGGCCAGGTCCTGCTCCTCAACGGCAAGATGCTGACCGGTCGTGACGCCGCGCACAAGCGCATCGCCGACATGCTCGCCAAAGGCGAAAAACTGCCGGTCGATTTCACCAACCGCGTCATCTACTACGTCGGCCCGGTGGACCCCGTGCGTGACGAAGTCGTCGGCCCCGCCGGCCCCACCACCGCCACGCGCATGGACAAGTTCACGCGCATGATGCTCGAACAGACCGGCCTGATCGCCATGGTCGGCAAGGCCGAGCGCGGCAAGATCGCCATCGACGCCATCAAGGACAATCAGGCGGCCTATCTGATGGCCGTCGGCGGATCGGCCTACCTCGTCTCAAAAGCCATCAAAGCTGCAACCGTTGTCGGCTTCGCCGACCTGGGCATGGAGGCCATCTACGAGTTTGACGTTGTCGACATGCCTGTCACGGTCGCGGTCGACACTGGCGGAGAATCGGTCCACCAGACCGGCCCCAAGCAGTGGCAGGCCAAGATTGGCAAAATTCCCGTCGTCGCAGAGTAAACAATTCGTCCGAGGCAACAACATGCACAAACGTACATTGGCCATCACGGGCGCCCTGCTGTTTTCTCAATTGGTGATGGCCCCGGCGGCGTTCGCAGGCGGGAAAAAGTGCCTGGATGCCTTCAATCACATCCTCGATCAGAAAGCGCGCGGAATAGCCATTCAGGGCTGCCTGCGCAGTGGCAACGAGCCTCCCGTAGCACCTTTAATCAGCACACAGCACTTGCAAGGCAAACACAGGCTGAATGCCTGCAAAGTCAACGCAAAGAGGCAAAATCTCTCTGGAACTGCCGAACACCAATACATTAAACATTGCATGAAATCCTGACTGTTCAG
>JAGRFO010000314.1 GCA_020446005.1 Rhodocyclaceae bacterium
TCTACAAGCGCTCCGGCTCGGTGCACGGCTGCGCGCTGCTGCGCAACACCGCGGAGGCGCCGCTGCTCTATCACGTCGAGGACGTGGGGCGGCACAACGCGGTCGACGCGATCACCGGTTTCATGTGGCTGGACGAGGAGTCCGGCGCCGACAAGATCTTCTACACCACCGGCCGGCTGACCTCCGAGATGGTGATGAAGGCGGTGCAGATGGGGGTGCCGTTTCTGGTGTCGCGCTCCGGGCTGACCCAGATGGGGCTGTCGATGGCGCAGGCGATGGGCATCACGCTGGTGTGCCGCGCGCGGGTCGGTCGCCATCTGGTCTACTCCCACGCCGAACGCATCACGAGGCCCGCGCCATGACGCCCCCCATCACCGGACTGATTCTGGCGGGCGGGCAGGGCAGCCGCATGGGCGGGGTGGACAAGGGGCTGGTCGAGCTCGACGGCCGGCCGATGGTGGCCCACGTCATCGCGCGGCTGACGCCCCAGGTGGATGCGCTGCTGATCAACGCCAATCGCAACGTCGACACCTACGCCAGCTTTGGCGTGCCGGTGCTGGCCGATCGCCATGCCGGCTTCGTCGGGCCGCTGGCCGGGCTGGACGCCGGCCTGCATCATCTGGGGGCGGTCGACGCGTGGGTGGTCACCTGCCCCTGCGATTCGCCCTTCGCGCCGCGCGATCTGGTGGCGCGCCTGCTGGCCGCGGCGCAGGCCGCCGACGCCGAGGTGGCGATGGCCCGCGCCGACGGACAGGCCCAGCCGGTGTTCCTGCTCGCGCACACCCGCTGCGCCGGGTCGCTGGCCGCCTTTCTGGCCGGCGGCGGACGCAAGATCGACCGCTGGGTGACGGCGCAGAAACACGTGATCGTCGATTTCGACGACTGCCCGCAGGCCTTCGCCAACATCAACACCCCGGACGAACTGGCGCAGCATCAGACCCGCTGACACTGCGCCGGAGCCCTCACTGAGCGGCCGAGGCGGCACCCCGCGGGGTCGGAACCGGCCGTGCCGACTGGGCCTCGCGCGCCTGGCGATACCAGTATTCGTGGTGCTCCTTGGCCCAGGTCTCGTCCACGTAGCCGGTGGTCATCCCGTCCATGGCGCCTTCCATCCCCACCGTGCCGATGTAGATGTGGCCGAGCGACAACGCCATGAAGACGATCGCGCCGCCGGCATGGATGATGTGCGCCAACTGCATGTCCTGTCGGGTCTGGCCGTAGCCGGGGAAGTCGAGGACCAGGCCGGTGGCGCTGACCAGCAGGCCGAGGATCACCACCCCGATCCAGAACCAGGTCTTCTCGCCAAAGTTGAAACGCCAGGAGGGCACATGCTCGCCGGTGAGCAGCCCGCCCGCCTTGCGGATCCACAACGCGTCGATCGCCTGCCACACGTTGTCGCGCGCGAACATCAGCACGAACACCACGGTGGAGACGAAGAACAGCGGGCCGGTGAAGTTGTGCAGGTTCTTCGCCACCAGCGCCAGCCACGCGAAGGCGTCGTAGCCGATCAGGGGAATGATCACATGCTTGCCGAAGAGCAGCGTCAGGCCGGACAGCGCGAGCGCCATGAAGGTGATCGCCAGCGTCCAGTGAGCCACCCGCTCGACCGTGTTGAAACGCTCGATGAAGCGTCCGGTGGGCGCGCCTTCGAGCTCGATCCGCCCGCGAATCAGGCGGAACAGCATCAGCGCGACGAACACCAGCGCCAGCAGCCACCCACCCCACTGGGTGATCGGGCCATTGCGCCACATGCGCCAGGTCTGTCCTTCGGACTGGATCAGGCTGCGGTCGGCCGGCGCGGCGAAGGTGATCGACTGATTTTCGCCGCGTCGTGCGCTGCGGAACGCCTCGGCGTTGTTGCCGGGCTGGATCAGGCCGCCATCGGCGGCGGTGGCCGCCACCGCCGCGTCGCCGCC
>JAGRFO010000052.1 GCA_020446005.1 Rhodocyclaceae bacterium
GCTGGCGGCCGAGCTCGGCTATGCCGACGTGTCGACCTTTTACCGCGCGGTGGTGGCGTGGACCGGGGTCTCCCCCGAGCGCTTCCGCCGCCAGGCTCACCCGCGCCAGGCATGACGCCGGACGCGCGAACGCACTAGAATGGGGCCAGCGCCACCCACCGGGACGCCACCGCCGATGACCGCCCGCTCACCGTTTGCCACCCCGCCGCCTGCCGCCCTGCCGCCCGGCGGCACCCCCGAGGACGCGCGCCGCTACGACCTGCTGCTCGCCGGGCTGGATCTGCTCGATCAGGCGATCGCGGTGTTCGACGCTACCCCCAAGCTGGTCACCTGGAACAAGGCCATGGTGCGGCTGCTCGACTTTCCCGAATCGCTGGTGCGGGTGGGCACCCCCTTCGAAGCCTTCGTGCGCTTCAACGCCGAGCGCGGCGAATACGCCGAGCGCGGCCAGCAGAGCGTGGACAAGCAGGTGGCGGAGCGGATGGCCTCGGTGCGCGCCTTCGAGCCGCACTACGCCGAACGGACCCGCCCCAACGGCAAGGTGCTGGCGATCCGCGGGGTGCCGATTCCCAACCTCGGCTTCGTCTCGCTGTGGACCGACATCACCGAACAGCGCCGTTATGAAAGCCTGATCCAGCAGCAGAACGTGCTGCTCGAAGCGCGGGTCCGCGAGCGCACCGCCGAGTTGCTGTCGGCCAAGACCGAGATCGACGACATCGCTCAGGCGCTGGGACGCAGCGAGGCGCGGCTGCAGATGATCATCGACTCGATCCCGGCGCTGGTGGCCTATGTGGACGCCGGGCGGATCTACCGTTTCGCCAACCGCGGCTACGCCGAATGGTTCGGGCTGACCAAGGACGCGGTGGTCGGGCGCAGCGTCGCCGAGGTCTTCGGCGAGGACGCCTACGCCCAGATCCGCGCCCACATCGACACCGCCAGCCGCGGCGAGCAGGTGAGCTACGAATACGCCCGCAAGGACGAGAAAGGCCGCGCGGTGTACGCCCGCAGCGTGGTGGTACCGGAGATCGACGCCGGCGGCCAGGTGGTCGGCTTCTTCGTGCTGTCGATCGACATCACTGCGCAGAAGGCCAGCGAGGCGGCGCTGGTCCAGGCACAGAAGATGGAGGCGGTCGGCCAGCTCACCGGCGGGCTGGCGCACGACTTCAACAATCTGCTGACGATCATCATCGGCAACCTCGACGCCGCCCGCACGCGCTGCGACCCCGCCACCGCCAGCGCCTACCTCGACCCGGCGATGCACGCCGCCCGGCGCGGCGCCGAGCTGATCCGCCGGCTGCTGACCTTCTCACGCCGCCAGACCCTCGCACCCTCGGCGGTCGAAGTCGGCAAGCTGGTGCACGACATGACCCAGCTCCTGAGCCGCTCGCTGACCGAATCGGTGCGCATCGTCACCCGCTTGCCGGACGCCCCGCTCCACGCCATGGTCGACCCCCACCAGCTCGAAAACGCGCTGCTCAATCTGGCGATCAACGCCCGCGACGCGATGCCCGACGGCGGCGAGCTGAGCATTGCCGTGAACGCCCGCCACATTCCCGCCAGCATGGCGACGCTGACCGAGCTGCCGGAGGGCGACTACGTGCAGATCGACGTCAGCGACACCGGCGCCGGCATCGACCCCGCGCTGCTTCCGCGGGTGTTCGAGCCCTTCGTCACCACCAAGCCCTTCGGCCAGGGTTCCGGCCTCGGGCTGTCGATGGTGTACGGCTTCGTGCGCCAGTCCGGCGGCAACATCCGGGTGCGCAGCACGCCCGGCCAGGGCACCCAGGTCACCTTCGTGCTGCCGCGCACCGAGCCGCCGCCCACCCCGCCGCCAGAGACCCGCCGCAGCGCCGCCGCTCGCGCCCCGCGCTGCCCGGTGCTGCTGGTCGAAGACGAAGCCGAGGTGCGCAAGATCGTGCGCCTGCAGCTGACCGAACTGGGCTATCCGGTGGTCGAGGCCGACAACGGGGTCGACGCCAAGGACATGCTCACCCATGTGCCCGACATCGGCCTGCTGATTTCCGACACCGTGATGCCCGGCGGCATCGGCGGCAAGGCTCTGGTCCAGTTCGCACGCGAGTTGCGCCCCGACCTGCCGGCGCTGCTCATCACCGGCTACGCCAGCGGCGAGGCGATCCGCGAAGTGCAGGATCTGGACGTGCCGATCCTGCGCAAACCCTTCGACCGCAAGGCGCTGGAGCGCACCCTGCACGCCCTGCTCACCAGCGTGGAATCCCCGCCATGACGCGCGCGCCGGGTCACCCCCGCATCCTGGTCATCGAAGACGAGGCCGAGATCGCGCGCATCATCTGCCACGCGCTCGACGAATACGGCTTCCGCTGGGAGCACGCCGCCACCGGCCGCCACGGTCTGCAAAGCGCCCAGCAGCGCCCGCCCGACCTAGCGATCGTCGACCTCGGCCTGCCCGACATGGACGGCATGGCGGTGATCCGCCAGTTGCAGGAGAGCGCGCCCTGCGCGGTCATCATCCTCACCGGCCGCAACGACGTGACCGACCGCGTGCTCGGCCTCGAACTGGGCGCCGACGACTACCTCGTCAAACCCTTCGAGCCGCGCGAACTCATCGCCCGCGTCCGCTCCATCCTGCGCCGCTACCTGCGCGGCCCCGGCGAAGCGCCCGCCGCCCCCGGCACCGCCCTGTTCTCCGGCTGGCGTTTCGACGCCGCCCGACTCGGCCTCACCGCCCCCGACGGCCGCGAGGTCTCGCTCTCGGCCGCCGAAGCCAGCATGCTCCAGGCCCTGCTGCGCAATCCCAACCGCATCCTCAGCCGCGAACAGCTCATCGGCGAGCGCGAGGTCGACCCCTACGACCGCAGCATCGACGTACGCATCTCGCGCCTGCGCCGCAAACTCGAAGACGACCCGCAAAACCCGCGCCTGATCAAGACCGTCTATGGCGCCGGTTACCTGTTCTGCAGCACCGTTGCCTGGGAATAGGCCCCCGCCCGCTTCTCCCGTAAAATCAGCCTTCTTCTAGGAGGGAGAAACCATGTCACAACGACCATTCAAAGTGCTGGGCATCCAGCAGATCGCCATCGGCGGCCCCAGCAAGGACCGCCTCAAGACCCTGTGGGTCGACAAGCTCGGCCTCGACATCACCGGCAACTTCGTCTCCGAACGCGAGAACGTCGACGAAGACATCTGCGCCATCGGCAGCGGCCCGTTCAAGGTCGAAGTCGACCTCATGCAACCGCTCGACGCCGACAAGAAACCGGCCGTCCACGCCACCCCGCTCAACCACATCGGGCTGTGGATCGACGACCTGCCCACGGCCGTCGAATGGCTGATGGCCGAAGGCGTGCGCTTCGCCCCCGGCGGCATCCGCAAAGGTGCCGCCGGCTTCGACATCACCTTCATGCACCCCAAGGCCAACGACGAATTCCCGATCGCCGGCGAAGGCGTGCTGATCGAACTGGTACAGGCCCCGCCCGAGGTGGTCGCGGCCTTCGCCAAACTGGCCGGCTGACATTCACCACGAGACAACAACGGGCGCCACTGGCGCCCGTTTTTCATTGAAACGTCGAACGCTACAGGCTCGACGCCGAGAAGGTATCGCAGGCCTGGGTGGAGCCGCTCTCCAGTCCGCGCTTGAACCAGCGCACCCGTTGCGCCGAGGAGCCGTGGGTGAAGCTGTCGGGGACGGCGTAGCCGCGCGCCTGCTTCTGCAGCCGGTCGTCGCCGGTCGCTGCGGCGGCGGCGAGGCCTTCGTCGACATCGCCGGCTTCGAGCACCTGGCGCGCGCGGTCGGCGTGATGGGCCCACACCCCGGAGAAGCAGTCGGCCTGCAGTTCGAGGCGCACCGAGAGGGCGTTGCCCTCGGATTCGGAGACGCGCTGGCGCAGGCTTTGGACCTTGCCGGAGATGCCGAGCAGGTTCTGCACGTGGTGGCCGACTTCGTGCCCGATCACGTAGGCCTGGGCGAAATCGCCGGGGGCACGGAAGCGGGTGGCGAGGTCCTGGTAGAAGCTCAGGTCGATGTACACCTTCTGGTCCGCCGGGCAGTAGAACGGACCCATCGCGGCCTGGCCGGTGCCGCAGGCGGTCTGGGTGGCGCCAGTGAATAACACCAGTTTTGGAGCGACATAACGCTCACCGCCTTGCTGGAACAGGGCGTGCCAGGTGTCTTCGGTATCGGCGAGCACCATCGAGACGAAGCGGGCCTGATCGTCGTTGGCTGGAATCGGCTGGGACGGTGCATTGACCGCGACGCCACCGCCGGTGCCGATGCCGCTGTTGAGCACCACGCTGGGGTCGACGCCGAAGTACATCGCCACCAGCGCGAGCACGATGGTGCCGATGCCGATCTTGCCCCGCCCGACGCGTCGCCCCCCGCCGCCGAAGCCGGTGCGGCGACGGTCTTCCACATTGTCGCTTTGGCGTCCGTTGTCGAATCTCACGCGCGTTCTCCTTCACATCGTCCGGGCAGATTGTGGCATAGCCGCCGGCCGGGGCTGCCGTCCGTGGCGGGCGGATGTTGCATCAATTGACGAATGGACAGGGCGGCGGGGCCATTCAGCGGGCCGCTGCGGCGCGCCTTTGCTGGCGCATCGCGCGGTATTCCGGCTCGAAGAAAAATTCGGCGGCGCCGAAGGTCGGTTCGAGCTGGTCGAGCCAGCCGGCGGTGTCGTCGTAACGGGCGAAGAACGGCCGCTGCACCCAGTCGGGATGACGCCCCTGGAGGAAGCGCAGCACGAACACCTGCTCGCCATTGATTTCGGTCACGCCCTGCACCTCGACCTTGCCGGGGCTGGCCGACATCGACGGGCCGCGCACGGTGCGCGCCAGCCCGGACACCTGCTGGATGGCCTGACGGTAGATGGTCCACGCCCGCGCCAGCGGCACTTCGAAGTAGCCGCGCGCGCCGGTGTCGCGCTCGACGAACATGTAATAGGGGACGATGCCGAGCCTGACCTGCATCTGCCACAGTTTGGCCCATACCGCGGGATCATCGTTGATGTGCGCCAGCAGCGGGCCCTGGGCGCGAATCTGTGCGCCGGTGCTGCGCACCGCGCGGATGGCGGCGCGCGCAGCCTCGGTGTCGAGCTCCTTCCAGTGGTTGTAGTGCGCCATCACCGCCACGTGCTTGCCGGCGCGCACCATGCGAGTGAGCAGGTCGATCAGCTCGCTCGCCTCCGTGCCGCCCAGAAAGCGGTGCGGCCAGAAACTGAGCGCCTTGGTCCCGATGCGGAGGGTCTGGATGTGGTCGAAGGCCGGGTCGAGCAGCGGTTCGAGATAGGCCTTGAGGTGGCGGGTTTTCATCACCATCGGGTCGCCGCCAGTGACCAGCAGGTCGGTGACCTCCGGGTGAGCGCTGAGATAGGTGTGCAGCGCACTCGCTTCCGAGGTGGCGATCCGCAACGCCTTGTCGCCGACGAACTGCGCCCAGCGAAAACAGAAGGTGCAATAGGCGTGGCAGGTCTGCCCTTGGCTGGGGAAGAACAGGACCGTCTCGCGATACTTGTGCTGGATGCCGTCGAGGCGCGCGCCGTCCGCGTCGCGCGGCATGTTCATTTCCATCTGGTCGGCGGGGTGCGGGTTGAGTTCGGCACGCACCTCGGCCACGGCGGCGTCGAGCGCCGTCTTGTCGGCACCGCCGCGGATGAGCTCGGCGATGCGCTCGAAATGCGCCGGGGCGAGCATCCCGCGCTGCGGGAAGGTGAGCTGGAAGATCGGGTCGGCGGGGATGTTGCGCCAGTCGATCAGCTCGTCGATGACGTACTGGTTGACGCGGAAAGGCAGCACCGTGGAGACGACCTGCATCTCGAAGCGCGTCGCCGCGGGCAGCGCCCGCAGGGGGGCGATCCGGTCCAGATCGCGTTGTGTGAACACCTTGAACGGCCGTTCGGCGTGATCCTCACCGGACGCCTGCGACGACCATCGCTTGAGCGCCTGTGGGGTGTGTTGAGGCATCTATTTCTCCTGTCGAATCGCGCCCCGCACGGGCCAGTCAAGTACGCGGCGCGCCCCCACTATTGCACAAAACCATGGTGCGCACATTTCGCGCCGGTGCACAAAAAAGGGGCTCACCGAAGTGAGCCCCAGCGCCTCGACAGGCGCCCCTTGCCTGTCACGGCAAGGGACCTCCCTCCCTATCGGTCGCAAAAAAAGCGTGTCTTATTCGAATTCGATGATGATCTCATCGACCGTCAGGCTGGTGCCCGGATTGGCGACCACCTTCTTGACCACGCAATCCTGATCGGCCTTGAGCACGTTCTCCATCTTCATCGCCTCGATGACGGCCAGCTTCTGGCCGCCCTTGACCTCCTGCCCGGGCAGGACCGCCACTTCGCGCAGCAGGCCGGGCATTGGCGAGAGCAGGAACTTGGAGAGGTCAGGCGGCAGCTTCTCGGGCATCAGCGCCAGCAGGTCGGCCGAGCGCTGTGTCATCACCATGGCTTCGATCTGCAAACCGAAGTGGTTGATGTGGTACTTCATGCCGCGCCGCTCGATCTGCAGGCACACCGGCTCGCCATTAACGGTGCCGGTAAACAGCAGGTCGCGGAAGCTCCAGTCGGAGGCGATGGCGTACACCTTGTCGCCCTGTTTGACGGTCATTCCGTGCTCGGTATCAAGCACGGACACCGGGTAGGTCTTTCCGCCCATCAGCACCACCATGTCCCACTTGATCTTGCGGCCATGGCCGGGCATCTGGTCCGAAATCTGCACCGCCCGCAGGACGTAGCGCATACGCACGAAGGTGGCGACGGCGGCGAGCAGGCCGAGGTCGTCGTGCGGGACCATCGAGGCGTCGAAACCGTCGGGATACTCCTCGGCCATGAAGCCGGTGTTGAAGTTGCCCGAGCAGAAGCGCGGGTGCTGGAGCAGCGCGGCCTGGAACGGAATGTTGGAGCTGATGCCGCGGATCACGAAGGCGTTGAGCGCGTCGCGCATGCGGCGGATGGCGTCGTCGCGATCGGTGCCGTGCACGATCAGCTTGGCAATCATCGAGTCGTAGAACATAGAGATCTCACCGCCGTCGTACACCCCGGTGTCGACCCGCACGCTGTCGCTCTCGGTCGGCGGGTCGAACTTGACCAGGCGTCCGGTGGAGGGCAGGAAGCCGCGGAACGGGTCTTCGGCGTTGATGCGGCACTCCATCGACCAGCCGTTCAGTTGAACGTCGGCCTGGGTGATCGACAGCTTCTCGCCGTAGGCGACGCGAATCATCTGCTCGACCAGATCGATGCCGGTGATGTACTCGGTGACCGGGTGCTCGACCTGCAAGCGGGTGTTCATTTCGAGGAAGTAGAAGCTCTTGTCGGCGCCGACCACGAACTCGACCGTGCCGGCCGATTCGTAGTTCACCGCGCGTGCCAGCGCCACCGCCTGCTCGCCCATGGCCTTGCGCATCTCGGGGTCGACGAAGGGCGACGGCGCCTCTTCGATCACCTTCTGGTGACGACGCTGGATCGAGCAGTCGCGCTCGTTGAGGTACACGTAGTTGCCGAAGGAATCGCCGAGCACCTGGATCTCGATGTGGCGCGGCTCCAGCACGTATTTTTCGATGAACACGCGATCGTCGCCAAAGGCGTTCTTGGCCTCATTGACGCAGGAAGCGAAGCCTTCGTGCGCCTCCTTGTCGTTGAAGGCCACCCGCAAGCCCTTGCCACCACCACCGGCGGAGGCCTTGATCATCACCGGATAGCCGATGCCCTGCGCGATCTTGACCGCTTCGTCCGGGCCGGCAATCGCGTCGTTATGACCGGGGATGGTGTTGACCTTGGCGTCGAGCGCGAGCTTCTTGGATTCGATCTTGTCGCCCATCTTGCCGATCGAGTAGTGCTTCGGCCCGATGAACTTGATCCCCAGCTCTTCGAGCCGGCGCGAGAAGTCGGCATTTTCCGACAGGAAGCCGTAGCCCGGATGCACCGCCTCCGCGCCGGTCTGCTGGCAGGCGGCGATGATCTTGTCGGCCACCAGATAGGACTGCGCCGAGGGCGCCGGGCCGATGCACACGGCCTCGTCGGCCAGGTCGACGAACAAGGCGTCCTTGTCGGCCTCGGAATACACCGCCACAGTGGCGATGCCCATCTTGCGCGCGGTCTTGATCACGCGGCAGGCGATCTCGCCGCG
>JAGRFO010000315.1 GCA_020446005.1 Rhodocyclaceae bacterium
AGGTAGGAGATGCAGCGCCGCGCGTCGAGCCGGTAGGGGGCGACGATGGCGCGGGTGGGGCACACCTCGATGCACGCGGTGCAATCGCCGCAATGGTCGTTCACCGGCGGGTCGATCGGCAGCGGCAGGTCGGTAAAGATTTCGCCGAGAAAAAAGAAGGAGCCGGCCTCGCGGCTGATGAGCAAGGTGTGCTTGCCGCGCCAGCCGATGCCGGCAGCGTCGGCGAGGGCCACTTCGGTGACCGGGGCGGAGTCGGTAAACACCCGAAAACCGTGCGGCGCGGCCTCGGCGATGCGCTCGGCGAGCTTTTTGAGGCGTAAACGCAACACTTTGTGGTAGTCGCGGCCGAGTGCGTAACGCGAGACGTAGGCCCGTGCGGGATCGGCCAGCGCCGCCTCGGCATCGGCGGCCGAGGGCCAGTAGTCGAGCCGCGCGGTGATCACCCGCAGGGTGCCGGGCACCAGTTCATCCGGGCGGCAACGGCGCAGACCATGTTTGGCCATATAATCCATCTCGCCGTGAAAACCCGCATCCAGCCACGCTTGCAGCCCGCTTTCGCTGCCCGCCACGCGGGTGCCGGTCACCCCGACGGCGCCCAGCCCCAAATCCCGCGCCCAGCCGCGGATCTGCGCCACCAGCGCGACCGCATCGCCCGATGCGTCGTTCCGTCCTGAGGAAGTGTGATGATCCGGTTCAGCCATGCCCCCGATGATAGCGACCCGGCCCTGGCGACGCATCTGCCGGACGAGGCGGCCACCCTGGCGCTGGGCGCGCAACTGGCGCCGGCACTGAGATCCGGGCTGGTGATCTACCTCAACGGCGAGCTTGGCGCGGGCAAAACCACGCTCGTTCGCGGGGTGTTGCGCGCGCTCGGCCATGGGGGCAACGTGAAAAGTCCCACATACACCTTGATTGAACCTTACGTAGTTTCTAGATTAAACTTATATCACTTTGATTTTTATCGGTTCACAAGCGCTGAGGAATATCTCGACGCAGGACTGGAAGAATATTTCACCGCGCAGGGTGTGTGTCTGGTGGAATGGCCGCAAAAAGCGCAGCCCTATGTGGCGCCGCCGGATGTGGTGATCGAGTTGACAACCACCACCGAAGGGCGCGACGCACGCATCCGCCCGCTGACGGAGACAGGACGACAATGCACGGAAAGACTCGCAGCAGCGCCGCCCCCCCTTCGCTGACCGATCGCGACGGCATACCCGCGCGCCGCCACTTCCTGCGCGCCGCCGGTGCCACCTTCGCCCTGCTGGTCAGCCCGCTGGGGCGCGCCGCCGCCTCCAGCCTGGTCGCGGTGCGCGTCTGGCCCGCCGAGGACTACACCCGCATCACTCTCGAATCGCACGCCGAAATCAGCTTCAAGTACCTCACCCTGGAAAATCCGGACCGCATGGTGGTCGACCTCGAAGGCGTTGAATTCGACAGCGTGATCAAGCACTTGCCCGATCGCGTCACGGCCGAAGACCCGTTCATCAAGTTGATCCGCGCGGGTCGCAATCGCCCCGGCGTGGTGCGCGTGGTGGTCGAGCTCAAGCAAGCCACCCAGCCGCAGATCTTCACCCTGCAGCCGGTGGGCGCGTACGGACACCGGCTGGTGCTCGACCTTTACCCGACCACCCCCATCGACCCGCTGCTGGCGCTGATCGAGAAGTCCTCCCCCGCCGATGCTGCCATCGGCGACGACGACGCTTCGCCGGCCGTCACCCACGCCGTTCGCGAAAAGCAGCGCCCTGCGCCGCCCGCAGAACAGCGCGTCAACCGTCTGATCACCGTCGTCATCGATCCGGGCCACGGCGGGGAAGACCCCGGCGCGGTGGGGCGTCGCGGCAGCTACGAGAAGAACGTCACGCTCAGGATCGCGCGCACCCTCAAGCAGAAAATCGACGCCCAGCCCGGCATGCGCGCGGTGCTCACCCGCGACGGCGACTACTTTGTGCCGCTGCAAAAACGCGTCGGCAAGGCGCGCGCCGTGCATGCCGACCTGTTCGTGTCGATCCACGCCGACGCCTTCGTCAAGCCAGACGCGCGCGGCAGCTCGGTGTTCGTGCTGTCGGAACGCGGCGCGTCAAGCGCGGCGGCGCGCTGGCTGGCGCGGCGCGAGAACAACGCCGACCTGATCGGCGGGGTCAACATCGGCAGCCAGGACGGCCACCTCGCGCGCACCCTGCTCGACCTGTCGCAAACCGCCACCATCAACGACAGCATGAAGGTCGGCAAGGCGGTGCTGACCCATCTGGGCGGGGTCAACACCTTGCACAAGGCGCATGTCGAGCACGCCGGCTTTGCGGTGCTCAAGGCGCCGGACATCCCGTCGATCCTGGTCGAGACCGCTTTCATCAGTAATCCGGAAGAAGAGCGCCGCCTCAACGACCGGCGCTATCAGGGCCGCATGGCCGACGCCATCCTGAAAGGCATCCGCGCCTACTTCGACGAAAACCCGCCGCTCTCGCGCGTCCGCGTCGCCCAGCTCAACTAAGCAGCGGCACGCAGGCAGTGCACGCTGAACAGCCGTTCGGCGTCGCACCACACCCGCTCCGACACGAAGCCGCTCGCCTCGGCCAGCGCGACGAATTCGTCCACGCGGTACTTGTAGGAGTTTTCGGTGTGGATCGACTCGCCCGGCGAGAAGGCATAGCGAGCGCCGTCCAGCTCGATCGCGGTCGGGCGCACAGCACGCAGATGCATCTCGATGCGGCCGCGCGACGCGTCATAGAAGGCATCGTGGGCAAACGCATCGCGCTCGATCTGCGCGCCCAGCTCGCTCGCCATCCGCACCAGCAGGTTGAGGTTGAAACGCGCGGTGACGCCCTCGGGGTCGTCATAGGCGGCGTTCAGTCGCGCCGCGTCTTTCTTGAGATCGACGCCGACCAGCAGCCGACCGCGCGGACCGACCATGCGCGCCACGCGCTGCAACAGACGCACCACCTCGGCCGGTTCGAAATTGCCCACGCTGGAGCCCGGGTAGAAGGCCACCCGGTGTGCGCCCGCGGTCGGCGGCAGGTCGAAGGGCTGAGTGTAATCGACGCACACCGCCTGCACCTGCAGACCGGGGTAATCGCGCGCGATGCCGCTGGCCGCGCGATCAAGATGCACGCCGGAGATGTCGAGCGGCAGGTACTCAGCCGGCGCCAGCGCGTCGATCACGGTGCGAATCTTGACGTCGCTGCCACTGCCCAGTTCGATCAGCGTGGCGCCGCGCCCGAGCAGTGCGGCGATCTGCGCGCCATGCGCCCTGAGCAGGCCGATTTCGGTGCGCGTCGGGTAGTACGCGTCGAGCCGGGTGATGGCGTCGAACAGGCGCGAGCCGGCGGCGTCGTAGAAAAATTTGGGGGCGATGCGACGCGGCGCGGCGCTCAGCCCGGCGTGCACTTCGCGCCGGAAATCCGCCAGCGCCGGTTGCAGGTCGTGGAACTGGTAGTTCGGCGGGGCCGGCACCATCACAGGTCCCGCGCCAGTCGAAAGCCCTGAAACTGCCATCGTTCGTGGGGATAGAAAAAATTGCGGTAACTGGCGCGGATGTGGTCGGCGGGGGTGGCGCAGGAGCCGCCGCGCAGCACCACCTGGCCAGACATGAACTTGGCGTTGTACTCGCCCAGCGCCCCGCGCGGCGGGCGGAATCCGGGATAGGCCAAGTACGCCGAGGCGGTCAGTTCCCACACATCACCGAACATCTGCCGCAACCCCGCGCCGGCTGCCGCGGCGGGCTGGAGCAGATCACTGTCCACGAAGTTGCCCGCCACCGCCGCCTCCTGCGCCGCATGCTCCCATTCGAATTCGGTCGGCAGACGCGCCTGCACCCAGGTGGCGTACGCGTCGGCCTCGAAATAGCTCACGTGACTGACCGGCGCGGCCAGATCCAGCGGTCGCAGGCCGCCGAGCGTGAACTCGCACCACCCACCGTCGTGCCTCTCCCAGTAGCGCGGATGCGCCCAGCCCTGCGCGTGCAGCGCGTGCCAGCCGTCCGACAGCCACAGCGCCGGATCGGCATAGCCACCGGCCTCGACAAAGGCGAGAAACTCGGCGTTGCTCACCGGCCGCTCGGCCAGCGCAAAGGGGCGCAGAAACACCGGATGCTGCGGCCGTTCGTTGTCGTAGGCAAAGCCCGCGTCACCGGCCCCAACGGTATGCAGCCCGCCGGCAAAATCCCGCCAACCGCTGTGGGTGTGGGCCTGGGCGACGGGCAGCACCAGATCGCCGCGATAGACCGGCCGCAGCGGATTGACGCTGAAATGCTGCTTGATGTCGGTGAGCAGCAGTTCCTGATGCTGCTGCTCGTGGTTGAGGCCGATCGCCAGGCGCTCGACCACCGTCGGCCACAGCGTCGCGTCGGCTTGCGCGATCAGGGTCTGCATCGCCTCGTCGACCTGCGCACGGTAGCGATACACGGTGGCCACCGTGGGGCGCGACAGATGGCCCCGCTGGGCACGCGGATGGTAATGCCCGATCTGCTCGTAGTAGGAGTTGAACAGGCTGCGGAAGTGGGCGTCGAAAACGCGGTAGCCGGGCAGGAAAGGTTCGAGCAGAAAAGTCTCGAAGAACCAGCTCACGTGCGCCAGATGCCACTTCGGCGGGCTGGCGAAGTCGGCGCTCTGCAACCCGTAATCCTCGATTTCCAGCGGCGCGCACAGGGCCTCGCTGGCGTGGCGGATGCGGCGGTAGGTCGCGCTCCAGCCGGCGCGCGCATCGGGCTCGGCGGCAAGCGGGTCGCGCAACAGGTCGTTCATGCGGGCGCCTCACGGATCGCTTCGGGGCTGTTCGCAGCACGTGCGAACGGTCCAAGCAGAACAAATGCCGACGCCATGCGTCAACCCGGCGCATGCCTGCGGCACACATCGCGCACCCGCTTGCGGCGGCGCAGCATCCGCCGAACAATCGCGCTTTGCGGCTATAATCGCGGTTTTTTTCAGGCGCTTATGCTGGTTTCACGCGGCGACGCGGAACGCGCTCCAACCGCCTCGGTGCTGACCATCGGCAACTTCGACGGTCTCCATCTGGGGCACCAGGCGCTGCTCCGTCTCTTGACGACCAAGGCGCAGTCGCTCGGGCTGCCGGCGGTGGCGCTCACCTTCGAGCCCCACCCGCGCGAGTATTTCGCGCCCGCGCAGGCCCCCGCGCGGCTGGCTTCGCTACGCGAAAAACTGTTGCTGCTCGATGCCGCCGGGGTCGACGCCACCCGCCTCATCCGCTTCAACGCGCGCTTTGCCGCCTTTACCGCGGAACGCTTCATCGAGGACGTGCTGGTCGGCAGCCTGCGCGTGCGCCACCTGATCATCGGTGATGACTTCCGCTTCGGCGCCGGCCGCAAGGGCGACTTCGCGATGCTGCAGGCGGCGGGCGAAAAATTCGGTTTTGGGGTCGAGGCGATGCCCACCCATGCGCATGATGGCGAGCGCGTCTCCAGCTCGGCGGTGCGCTCGGCGCTGGCGGCCGGCCAGCTCGATCGCGCCGCGCGCCTGCTCGGCCGGCCTTACAGCATCGCCGGCCGCGTGGTGCATGGCGACAAGCTCGGCCGCACGCTGGGCTTCCCGACCGCCAACATCCAGCTCAAGGGACGCCGCCCGCCACTGGCCGGGATCTACACCGTGAGGGTCGAGGGGCTGGGCGATGCGCCAGTCCATGGGGTGGCCAGCGTGGGGGTGCGCCCGACGGTGACCGCCCATGGCCGGCCAACCCTGGAAGTGCACCTGTTCGACTGGGATGCCGACTGCTACGGTGCGCACCTGCGGGTCCATTTTCTGGCCCGGCAGCGCGACGAGGCAAAGTACGACTCGCTCGACGCGCTCACCGCCCAGATCGCCCGTGACGCCGACATCGCCCGCGCCTGGTTTGCCGAGCGCGCGCCCGAGACACATCGCTGAACACAGACAATCATGGCCGACTACCGCAACACGCTCAATCTCCCCGACACCCCCTTCCCGATGCGCGGCAACCTGCCCAAGCGCGAGCCGGGCTGGGTTCAGGACTGGCAGCAGCGCAAGCTCTACCAGAAGATTCGCAAGGCGTCGGCCGGCCGGCCGAAGTTCGTGCTGCACGATGGCCCG